>CAIVOO010000084.1 GCA_903907555.1 uncultured archaeon
TCTTCCTCAACTTTCTGTTTTTTCAGAGAGCCAAGCTCTGAATCCAGTTTCTCTGCAAGCGCTGTAAGTTTTTCTTCCTCAGCCATTAACCTTTGCAGCTCGAATGCCTTTTCCTTTGCTTCCAGAAGTGAAACATACTTCCCACCTTCAAAAAGCTCTGCCATCTGCTTTATGCTACTTTCGATCTGCGACAGTATTTTGTTAATATTCTTTAAATCAGACTCAAAGAAATTTGCAGAAATTGCCAACGCCCTTGCAGAGCCCTTGACAAATTCAGCAACATGAAGCTGGTATTCGCCAATATATGATTTTAATTTTTCCGCATCTTTCGGAGGCTTAATCCTTGCAAGAAAATCCTTCAGCTTTTTGGCATAAGCAAGCCTGTTGCCTTCCATGAACTGCTTTTCCTTGAGAGTGATATTCTCGTTCATAAGCTCGGCATTCTCGAAATTCTTGAGCTCGCCAAAGCATTCCTTGATGCTTTCCTCAATCTCTTCAGCAATCCCTAGAACGTCATCATTGCATTCTTTTAGAAAATCAGACGCGTTGTCTGAAAACCATTCGTCAAACTCAGAAATCTTTACCTTTTGTTTTTTAGGCTTCTCTTTTTTTGAAAAAAGCTTGCTCCAAAATCCCATCCACCCCTCCTGAAAAATAGCTATAAAAAATTATTTCTTCTTGAACTCAGTGTACTTGCACTTTCCGCAAGCTGTCCTGTCCTTGTGCTCTGCAAGCAGAACGCCTGCTCCGCACTTCGGGCAGAATTTGTTGGTTCTTTCAACCTTCTCGCCTGAAATCTTGTAATATCTGCTCTGGCTCGGACCCTTCTTCTTTGAAGCTGCTGCAGGCTTGGCTGCTGGTTTTTTTTCTCCTGCCATTTTATGCACCTGCTGCCGGCGTGGCTGCTGGTTTCGCCTCTGCCGCTGGCTGTTCCTTTATCTGCTTCTTGAGCATCTGCTGATCTTCAATCTGCTTCATGTCAGCCTCATTCTTGTAAACATGCGCAATTATTTTTGCCACGTTTCTTCCGAATCTTGTGTAGATGTGCCTTACAACTGTAAGCTTCTCGTCTGTCGCTAACATTGCTGCCAATTTCTTCCTGAATTCATCTCTTGAAGGTGTTGGACCTTCGTATGTTGCCATTGCCGAGACTCTTATTCTCGAGAGCAGTGGAACGTCTTTTTTGCTTTTAATAGTTATTTCTATCATGTCCTTACCTTTATTGCGTATTCACCATCTTTTTCATAGCCTGCTTTCTTGGCTATCTCAGATTTTTGAGCGTCAATTATGTTGATTCTTCCCTGCCATGTTGTCACGAAGCTGCTTTCCTTGCAGATTGGACAAGTGTCCCCTTCAACAAACAGCTTGCATCTCTTGCATACTTTCTTCTTCATTTTTTACCCTTCTCTTTCTCAGGCTTTGCTTTTTTGACGATTTTAGGAGTTCCTGAAATGTCTTCAGCAATCCAGTCCAATTTTCCGAGGCCAATCTGCCTCATTGTCAATCCGATTTTCGGATTTGCCAAATCTTTAAGGCTTGTTGCGATTATTCTTGACTTGCAGATATCGCCAACCTTCAAGCTTCTTCCTGTCTCCCTTCCGACAAGCACCTTGTCCTTGCTGAATGATACGAAATCATCCATTGACTGGCTGACATGCACCATTCCCTCGACAGGCCCTATCATCATGAATGCGCCGAAGTCTGTTATGTCCTTGATTTTTCCCATGACAACTTCCTGCAGTTCTGCCTTGAACGACAGCAGCTCGAACTGTGTCTCGTAGAATGATGAGCCGTCCCCAGGAAGAATGACTCCTTCTTTAACATCAGTGACTTTGACAACGTCAACAACAACGCCAAGCTCAGGCGATACAAATCCGTCGTACTTCGCCTTAATCATCTTGATTATTGCCTGCTCGAGCGGGAGCTCAAACAGGTCTGGCGTCACTCTTATATGATCATTTACTTCTATTTTGTAAAACAATACAACCACCCTTTAGTCTGACCAGCTTGCCAAAACAATTGCGAGCCCTATCATCAGGACAAGCAGCAGCCCTCCAGTCAATATCGTCGGCCATACATACTGCCAGAGCCAAACTCCGGCAACCACAACAATGGCCATCAGTATCAATCCTGCGATGATTTTAAACGCTTTTGTAACCGGGCTTGATTTTTTCATTTCAAAACCAGGTGCTGATTCCTTAAATACACCAGCTGAATGTTCTTTTGCCTTAGCTTTTTTCTCAGCCATTTGTCCTCCGTAGCGACGATAGTGCTATCGTCTGCGGTATTAACTATAAGATTATCAACGTATTCTTCAGAATTTGAGGGGGTAGTTTTTAAATGTTTTGCTTTTATAAGAGCCAAAGCCAGCTTCGCAGCCTCCCTGTCCTTTTTGCGCTCTGCCTTCAAAATCTGCATTAATTCCTCGACAACCCTGTCGAATAAGATTATCTTGTACTTGAAATTGCATATCCTGTCAATCTCTGAAAATATGTCTACTTTGTAATGTCCCGGGATAAGCAGGAAGTTTGTGTCTAAGATGATTTTCTTTTCCATGAACAATTAATAAGAAGTGTTATTTAAAAATCTGTTGTATAACAGACGCCATAAATAATGGCTTATTTTTCGTCTGTTATGCTCAGAAGACCTATACTTATTATCTGAATAGGTCTTCTGTTGTCTATTACTTATCCCCAAACAATCCTCTAAGTATCTTCCTGTCTGCCAGGCCTTTTCTTTGCCTGTAGAACAAGTCTTTAGCTTCGTATACCGCAAAGTTTTTCAGTATCCTGCTTGCGGTTTTCACAATGAAATAATATTCTGATGCAGGAACTGTTTTTGCAATATCAACCAAAGCATTTGTTTTGAAAAATGCCTTGAGTGCCTTCTTCCCCCATTCGGCTGAGAACTCATTCCTCATCCAGTACTTGCTGTCCCTGCCCATTTCATTCAGCCAGTCCACCCCATTCTTCCATCCTTCCTGAGTGTTGTTATAGAATCCGACTTTATTGACTATCTGCATGAAATCCATAGCATTCTGGTTAAGAACGTTTGGAGTTATTTGCGCAAGCTTCTTTTCTGAAAGCTGATTGCTGTCCATATGCTGCTTTACTTCTTTCGACATCTTCTGGTGCGTCTGCAGGCACTGATTGAATCCCATTCCGCAGGCCGAAGGCGTGAACATCCCTGAATCACCGTAGAAAAGCATGTTGTCGAGTGCTGTTTTCTTCAGTGCGCCTGTCATGATATTTCCGAAAAGGATTTCTTCGCATTTTGCCCCAGGGAAACGTTTCATCACAGATTTGAACTGACTACTCATTATGTCCACAGGATTTGTGTTCTCTGCCAGGTTCCTGAAGAGGACTGCGTGCATTCTGCTCGGCCCGAAATTATAATGCATCAGATATGTATTGTACTTGTCATTCATAGGAAAGAACTGAAGATGATCCGGCGGGTTCAAATTCGTCAGCGAGCCACCATAGCAGCTCCACACCTTGAAGAATTTCACCAGATTCTTCTTCCAAATCAGGGGCGAATTCGCACCCATGCAGTCGATGAACAAATCTGCTTCATACTCTGATTTGTTTGTGATTACTCTTACAGAACCTTCGTAATGCCTAACATCAGAAATGTTTTCTTGAGAGAATTCTGAATTATTATCTTCAGCCCATCTGCTTAACAGAATGTTCTTGTCGATTATGGCGCATTTGTCTATCATAAAATGATGATTGTAAATCGTCCTGAATTCAATCTTGTCGCAGGTGGACATGACAGCATCATGCATCTTGTACTTCTTCACGCGGTCCTGGTATGTGTAACAGGTAATGTGCGACTTTCCCACATTCTCCTTCTCCAGAACAAGAACATCAAAATACTTAGAAAGCTCTTTCGAGAGAAGAAGCCCTGCCGGCCCTGCACCGCCTATTATGATGTCAAATTTCTGATTCATTGCCAAAATAAAGTTTATGTGAAGTGTTTAAAAACGTTGCTGTCATTGTTAGCTAAAATATTACTCAGCAGAATCAAGCAGAACTTCAAAAGCAATATATGTTGACGGATTTTTTAGCAAATCTCTGTTTTCAGAAATGGCTTCTTCGCTGGAATTAGCCCGCGGTTCAACCAGTTTATAATCCCCAATCAAATCAAAAATATCATCTATTGAACCAACAAGAACTTTGCCAACATTGCCCCAAAGGCTGCCCCTGCTCCAGGCTTTTCTTAACTCAACTCTTCTTCCGGAATAAACATTATCTTCGGTGAAGCCATTTCTTCCGTATGCCCTCACTTCATATCTTTTGCCTCTTTCTGCAAAATCCATGAATGGCTCTGTTGCTAAATTTGCAAATAATCTGTCTTTCTTCTCCATGGCAGGCAGCAATCCCGCCTCATTTATAAAATTGACTCCGAGGAATGCCGCTTAATCCGTCAGATTTAAATACTAATAATATTGCTGTAAACATATGTCTGACGGTGAAGCTGAAAAGAATGTAATAAGTCAGGAAAAGTTCTTCGACCTTCTATTGAAGCAGGACGAGATTACCTGGCAGGCATTGCTGCAGGAGTTAGTAAGGTCTGAGCAGATGGACCCATACGACATTGATGTCTCTGACCTGACTTTCAAGTATATCGAAGTCCTGAAAAAATTGCAGGAATGGGATTGCAGGATTTCTGGAAAGGTAGTCTTAACAGCAGCAGTTCTCCTACACATGAAATCGACAAAGCTCGTTAACGATGGAGTGCTTGCTTTCGATAAGCTCCTGCATCCAGAAGACTTCCTTGAATCAGATGACGATTTGATACCTGACCTGCCTTTCGATGATTTAACTCCTGAGCAGATGACTCTCATTCCAAAAACTCCTCAACCAAGAAAGAGAAAAGTTTCCATCTACGACTTGATTGACGCCTTGCAGCAGGCTTTGGAAGTCAAGAAGAGAAGAATTCTGAGAGATGTTGATATTCCTGAAATGATAATTCCTGAGAAAAAAGTTGACATAACAAAACTGATTCTTGATTTGTACCAGAGAATAAAAGTTGATTTGGGAAACGACCAGAAGTTAACATTTGCCCAGCTTGTGCCTTCGGAAAACAAGCAGGACAAGATTTATACATTCGTGCCATTGCTTCACTTGGCAACTCAAAGAAAGATTGATTTGTTCCAGCAAGTAAATTTTGGTGAGATAGAGATAAAGCTGGCGCATCCTGACCACATTCCAGAATGAAACCATATTTCTGCATGGGCATAGAATCAACAGCCCACACATTCGGGGCTTCTGTTGCAAGTAGCGACGGAAAGATACTTTCTAATGTAAAAAAAGTCTTTACAACAGAATCAGGAGGTATGATTCCTGGCGAGGTTGCAGAGCATCATGTGCAGGTATGCGGGGATATACTGCAGAAGGCGCTTGATGACGCTAAAGTTTCAATCAAGGACATAAAATTAGTTGCTTATTCCCAAAGCCCTGGACTTGGGCACTGCTTAAGGGTTGGGGCGATGTGCGCAAGAGCAATCGCAGCAATAAATAATATAGAAATCATTGGAGTGAATCACTGCATAGCGCATCTTGAAATAGGAAGGCTTGTCACAAAAGCTAAAGACCCTGTATTGCTTTATGCATCAGGAGCAAACACTCAGATAATTGCTTTTGAGGGCGGAAGGTACAGGATTTTCGGAGAAACATTAGATATCGGTATTGGAAATTTCATTGACACATTCGCAAGGCATATGGGGCTTGGCTTCCCTGGCGGGCCAAAGATTTACGAGCTTGCATTGAAAGGCAAGAATTTCATACAGCTGCCTTACACAGTAAAGGGAATGGATGTTTCTTTCTCAGGAATTTTAACAAATTTGAAAGATAAATTCAATTCAGGAAAATATTCCAGAGAGGACTTGGCATTCTCACTGCAGGAGACAGCATTCGCAATGCTTCTTGAAGTTTCAGAAAGGGCTATGGCTCACTGCGGAAAGAAAGAATTACTGCTTGGCGGAGGAGTTGCTGCAAACAAGAGGCTTCAGGAGATGGCAAAGATTATGTGCGAAGAGCGAGGCGCAGAGATGTTTGTTCCTGAAATGCAATTCCTTACAGACAATGCCGCGATGATTGCATGGCAGGGAATCCTCGAATACAATTCTGGAAAAAGAATGAAAGTCGAAAAAGCAGGGATTAATCCTTATCTTAGAACAGACGAGATAGAAGTAACCTGGCGTTAAGGATTGTAATGCTGGGCTAAAGAAACAATCAATTCATCTTTCTTCTTTTTCCAGACTGAATCATTTATTTCCCTGAAAGAAGCCATGAAATAATCATCCCATACTTTTTTTGTTCCTTCCTGTGACACAATCCTCTCATAACTTTTATATTTCTTGCTTTCAAATGTTATGAACTCAAAGCGCGTCAGAATAAAAATAGGATTACTTAGCTTTATGCTTCCGAGAGGCTCGAAAAGGTCTGACATCTGCTGCCTCCTGTATGTGCCAACAACCCTATTGGGCATAGGCTCTTTCTTGTCAACGACTGGATCATAAATCTGTATTGCCCTCGAATTGCATATGAATGATATCTTTGACTTGATTTCATAATATAATTTAAGGTCTGCTTTCAAGTTCTCTATAAGATCATGCAATTTTTTATATTCTACAGGGTGCTTCCTTCCATATACAATAAAAAATGGAGCGCTAAGATAGCCTGATTCGATTTGAGAAACAGCATTGTCAAAATCCCCATTGCATAAACCTTTTGTTTCAATTTTTTCTATGTTGAAAGGAACTAAATCTTTTTCTTGAACCAGCTCTACCAATCCATTTAGTATTGGAACAACTTCTTCTGCAGAGTGCGGGGAATCCATTATCTGCCTGAAGCTTACAATAGTCTTGTCCTTGCTGAAGTTTGGAAAAAGCTTCGGATCTTTTCTTGCCTTTTCCTGCACCAGCTTTACAACTTTCTTTAAAGTCTCGTCGAGCGTCATAACTACGCGAGAATAGTCAAATTATTTATAAACCTTTCCCTTCTCGAGAAAATCAAGAATACATTTAATAATCTCGTCCTTCGTCTTGCTGCTGGTGTCAATCACCAAATCGTAATTCTTATGGTCATACTGCTCAATGCCATAAAGTTTCCTATACCTCTTATTCTCTGAACCCATCCTGAATTTTATTTTCTCAATCACTTCATTAATATCTGCAACCTGCTTCTCTGTTGATTTCCTGAAATGGGATTTATCTGAAAATATTCTCTTTGCAGAAACTTCAGGGCTGCATTCAAGGAATATTTTTACAGAATGCGGAATGAAATGCCAGGCAAGCCTTCCGTCGATGACAAATCCATTCTCTTTTTTTCCGAACTGCCTCTGCCTTTCGTCAAGCTCTTCATCTATTGATTTGTCAGTTTCGGCAATCTTGCTAAGCTCTTCAAGCGTCATCCCTCTTTCCTTGGCCATCTGGCGCATGAAGTCGCCTGTGGAATAATGCTTCAGCTTCAGCTTTTCAGCCAATAATTTTGCTATAGTGCTTTTCCCAGAACCAGGCTTTCCAGCTAAAGTGATAATCATCTTTTGAGCCACTCCATTATCAGCCTTAGTCCAGCTCCTGTTCCTCCTTTTGTCATGTAATATCTTGGCTTGTCATACCAGGCTGTCGCTGCTATGTCAAGATGCACCCAAGGAGTTTTATCCACAAATTCTTTCAAAAATGCTGCGCCGTAAATTGTTCCAGCGGATTTTCCGTCGCCGCCAATGTTTTTCAAATCTGCAATAGAGCCCTTGATATCTTCTGAAAAATCATCCCACAATGGAAGCTGCCAGACAAGCTCTCCTGTTTTCTCGCCTGCCTTTTCAAACTGCTTTGCAAGCTCGGCATTGTTTGTCAATAATCCTGTAGCATAATCACCAAGAGCGACTCTGACAGCTCCTGTCAGTGTAGCCAAATCAACAATTTTAGTGGCTTTCAGTTCTTTTATTGAAAAAGCAAGCGCATCTGCTAAAATCAGCCTGCCCTCTGCATCTGTGTTTGCTATCTCAACAGTTTTTCCCTTGTATGATTTCACTGAATCGCCTGGCTTGTAAGATGAAGGGCCTATCATGTTCTCGCACAAAGCCATGACTCCCACAATATTCACAGGAAGCTCAAGCTCTGCAGCTGTTTTCATTATCCCAAGAACTGTTGCAGCGCCTGCCATGTCGCCTCTCATAGTTTCGATATAACCTGTAGGCTTGAGATTTAATCCTCCTGAATCGAAAGTGATGCCTTTTCCGACAAAAGCAATTTTTTCTCCTGCCTTTCCTCCGTGATATTCCATGACGACAAGCTGTGGAGGATAGTTGCTTCCTCTGGAAACTGCGAGCAGCAGGCCGAAACCATGCTTTTCCAGTTCGCTTTTTTGCAGAATCCTGCATTTAACTCCTGCATTCTTGCAGGTTTCCTCTGCGAATTTTGCAAAAGCCACTGGATTCTTCAGCTCGCTGTTCTCGTTTACCAAATCCCTGACAAAAAGAACATTTTGGCAGATTCTTATTGTCTCGCTAAATTTTTTTGCGTCAGGATTTCTCACAACAATCGCAGCAGTATCCAGCTTTTTTTCCTCTTTCTTTGTCTTGTACTTGTCAAAAGAATAATTTGAAAGCAGAATGCCTTCAATTACAGCTCCTGCATATTTTTCTGACAAAGGCTGTATGCAAATTGATTTTGCTTTTAATGCAACAGCTTGATTAATGACTGTAGAATATGCTCTTCTTATCCTTTCTTCAGAAAGCTCTTTCTCTTTCCCGATTCCCAAATACAAAATTCTTTTATCCTCTTCTGTTACAATAAGAGTTGTGTTGAACTCTGCCTTGAAATCGAATGCATCAAAAATATTTCTTCTCGTGCCCTCTGCAACCTCATAAACAGCCAAATCAGAGCCTTTTTCCTGCTTAACAAATTCAATCTTCATATTTTCACCCGCTTGCCAATACTGCGCCCTGAGAATTGATATTGTCAGATGCAGTGTTTTTCAGAATATCCTTAATATGCGTGAATGTAAGTTCTGGATTTACAGCAAGCATCAGAGCGATTGTTCCGCTTGTGTAGGCTGCTGAAACAGATGTTCCTGCGATTGTTGCATAATTAAAGCTATTGTACGTTGATAATGCTTCTCCTGGAGCTGTTGCGTCAATTTCTTCCCCGAAATTTGCCCAAGGCTTCTCTGCCCTTGCAGCTATTACAGTCTCGTAAGCTGCAGGGAAGTACACAAAACCACCATTTTCTCCCGAAGGAGCCACAACAATTACATTTTCTGAATAAGCCTTGCTAATCTCTTTTTTTACAATCTCTCCCAAATCATTCTTGGAAGCGAATCCAATATCAATAATCTGGACTTTGCTCTTGCGCGCATCCTCAATTCCCTTGGCAATTGCATCTGCATCGCAAATTCCTTCAGAATCGCAGACTTGTACCACATACAATTTTGCTCTCGGAGCAACCCCGACAATGCCTATCTGGTTGAAGCCTGCAGCAATTATTCCTGCAGTGTGAGTTCCGTGCCCATTCCTGTCCTCGCAGTTGCTTCCTGTTTCAGAAACACATAAGGCAATGTTCTGCTCCAAATCAGGATGCTTTCTTGAGATTCCCGTGTCAAGAACTGCAACCTTTACATCCTTTCCCTCGCTTTTTTCCCATGCCTTGTCAGCATTTATTTCAGAAAGCTGTGACGGGATTATTTGCTCATCCTGCCTTTGTTCGCTGACTAAATAGAATAAGGCGATTTTTGCAGATTCAACCTTCTCATATTTTTCTATGTTCTTGTTCTCCAGAATTTTATTGAGATTTTCTTGCGATGCACTTATTGAAATAACTGGAAAATCATCATACTGAAATCTTACATTTGCGTACTCTCCTATTTTAGAGACTTCGTTGTTTGTTGGAATGTTTGTAAAATATAGGAAATAATTCTTATCAGAATCCTTTGCCATAAATCCTGTTATGCTGCTATTGGTTGCCATCAATACAATTACTGCAGCCAAAGTTGCAATTAAAAGTATATTTACTGCCCTTGGATTCATGAAGTTACCTCAAATTTTTGTTGTGTAAGCGATGAACTAATCCCTTTTCCTACGAAAAATCCGTGCTCAGAAACCAAGCTTGCAATCGCATCCAAAAATGTCTGCTTCTTCTCGTAAACAACAGGCTCAACAGATGTTATGTTTGTTTTTTGCTTGACGATTTCATAAGCCTTCTCCTTGCCGCCAAGCTCGTCGATCAAGCCAAGGTTCTTTGCCTCCTCTCCAAGATAGAATTCCCCTGTTGCAAGCTCCTTGACTTTCTCAACAGTCATATTCCTGTTCTTTGCCACTTCTGCTATGAAATACTCGCCAATCTTGTCGATTTTTGACTGCAGCAGTGATTTTTCGTCTTCAGATAATTTCTTGTAAGGCGTCCCCAAGTCCTTGTATTTTCCATAAACAAATCTTTCATATGAAACATTGTAATCCTGCATAAGCCCTGAGAATTCAAGATATGAACCCAGCACGCCTATGCTTCCTGTGATAGATAACGGATGAGCCACTATCACATCTGTTGATGATGCAACCCAATATGCTCCTGACGCGCCAACTTCCCTAATCCATGCAACCTTTGTCTTGTTTACTGCCTTCAAAGCGTCAGCTATTTCAGCAGAAGCAACAGGAGTTCCGCCTGGAGAATTAATCTCTACAATGATTGCTTTTATGGCCTCGTTCTTGTCTGCTTCCTCAATGAACTTCACAATATCTTCTGATGTTGAAACCTGAGTTCCGAAAGTTGATGTTCCCTGCGACATGATAATGCCGTCAACTTTTATCATGGCAACATTCCCAATGTTTTGTTCTACAAAAGCACCGAATATTGCTGAAATCGCCAAGCTAAGTATCAGTATGTAAACCAAATATTTTAGTGTTGATTTGAGTTTTTCATTCATTTGTATCCCTCGTCCAAAGTCCTTGTCCTTGAAAAGTATTCTGAAAGCCTGTAGTTCCTAAATATAAGGAAAATTGGGTCGATTATTATCAGCAGGCTTAATGGAAATATTGGTATGAACATCAAGTTTCTAACTAAAGCTTCCCAAAAAGTCAGTTTTTCACCAGCTCCCTTTGCGTAAATCCTGAGAAGAATCTTTCCAGGAGTCTGGGAAAGCTTGTATTCGAACGTGAAAAAATAAAGGAAAATGATTATTGATATAAGAGATAGAACTGTTGACAGTTTAAGCAAAGCAGCCTCACTGCTTAAAGTTGCGATAGAGTAATCCTGCGGCAAAGCCCTGTTCAGAAGCCCTGAAAAAGGCATCAATACCACTACATCAATAAAAAACCAATCTATCAGAAACGCTATAATCCTTCGCCACAAAGGAGCGTAAAGCTCAACACCCTTTTTCATACAGCATTCTAAAGAGAGAGAATTTATAAATATATTGCTTGATATCAGCAATATGCCGAATGAATTTTTTGCTGAACTGATTGAGAACATAAAAAAGGCAAATCCTTCTAAAAATAGCATAGGAAGGCTGAAGCAGGAGCTTTGCAAGAAATATCACATAGCGCAGCCGCCAACAGACATTGAAATACTGACAAATGCTGATGAGAAAGACCTTTCTGTACTGAAAAAACTTCTTCTCACAAAGCCGACAAGGACAATTTCAGGGGTTGCTGTAATCGCTTTGATGACAAAGCCTTTCCCCTGCCCGCACGGCAAGTGCATCTACTGCCCTGGTGGAGTTAAGTCTGCCTTAGGGAATGTTCCTCAATCCTACACAGGGCATGAGCCTGCGACATTAAGGGCAATCAGGGCGAACTATGACCCTTACATCATTGTGTTCAACAGGCTTGAGCAGTATATTGTGGCCGGGCACTCTCCTGAGAAAATCGAGATGATTATAATGGGCGGCACGTTTTTGAGCTTTCCTAAAAAATATCAGGAAGATTTCATAACATACAGCTACAAGGCGCTTAATGATTTCTCGAGAGAGTTTTATCCTTGCGGAAAGTTTGATTTTGTGAAATTCAAGAAATTCTTTGAATTGCCTGGAAAAGTTGGCGATGAGAAAAGAACTGTAAAGATTCAGAAGAAAATCCTGAAGCTGAAGAAGAAGTCAACCCTTGAGAAGGAAAAGCTCCGCAATGAAAAAGCAAAAACAAGATGTGTGGCGCTTTGCATAGAGACAAGGCCTGATTGGTGCAAGCATAAGCACATTAACGAAATGCTAAGGTTTGGAGCTACCAGAGTTGAGCTTGGAGTGCAGAACCTTTCTGAAAAAATATTGAAAGAGATAAACAGGGGGCACACTGTTGCGGATATTATCGAAGCTACACAGTTGATGAAAGATGCATTATTGAAGGTTGGCTACCACATGATGCCTGGGCTTCCAGGAGTTTCACGAGAGCAAGATATTGATAATTTCAGGCAGTTGTTTTCTAATCCTGATTTCAAGCCAGATGCCTTGAAAATATATCCTTGCATGGTTTTCAAGGGAACAAAGCTTTACACAATGTGGAAGAAAGGCTGGTACAAGCCGTTGACAACTGACGAGGCAGCAGACATAATCAGCGAAGCAAAACGATTTGTCCCGAAATACTGCAGGATAATGCGTGTTAATCGTGATATTCCAACAAAGATATCTTCAGCAGGCATAGGAAATACAAATCTCAGGCAGACTGTTGATGAATATCTGCGGATGAAAGGGATAAAATGCAAATGTATCCGATGCCGTGAGCCGAAAGGCAAGAATATTGATTTGAAATCTTTGAAGATATTAGTTGAAAAATATGCTGCAAGCGGCGGGATTGAGTATTTCATTTCAGCAGAAGACGTAAAGAATGACATTCTAGTCGGATTCTGCAGGCTACGGATAAAAGATGGAAAAGCAGGCGTTCGTGAATTGCATGTATACTCTCAAGCATTGCCTCTTGGAGGTTCTGGAAGCCTGCAGCATCGCGGGATAGGAACTTCATTGATGAAAGAAGCAGAAAAGATTGCGAAAGCGAACAAATGCAAAAAGATTTCTGTAATATCAGGAGTTGGAGTCAGAGAGTATTACAAGAAGAAACTAAGATACAAGAATGATGGATTCTATGTGAGTAAGAGAATATAAGAGATAACTTTTACAGGCGACGTATCTTTTTAGAATCTAAAAATTTCTCAATTCTCTTATCAGAATTATCAATGGAATGAAATATCAATCTATACCCATGAAAATCAGTACAAACAACTACATTCTTGACATTGAACCACCTATCAGAGAATGTTGCATAAACACTATAACAGGTAATATCTTTGCACGGGATTTTAAACTCTGATTTCCTGAAAAACCTTATGTCATTGCAATAAATGTACTTATCGCCAAATTTATAATTGTTATTTTTGAATTTAATAAAAAAAGGAATCATCTGATAAATCAAAATAATTATGTAAAAAGTTACTGAGAAAGCCACGCTTGGCATTTTATTATATAGGGAAGTAATGAGTAAAAAAGGAATCATTACAGCCAAGCAGAAGAGATTATAGTTGATAAATTTCTTTACAAAGAAAGGAACCGGCAATGGTTTTGTTTCAAACAATATTTTATCAGGCATAAGAGTTAAGTATTTTCAGTCTATATAATATTTTCTTATGATTTTAATGCTAGCAGCCAGTGATTCTTATCTTTTCCAATTTTCGGATCAAATTTCCAGATTTTGCTGAAATAATTTAGTGAATAGCTCCTGTCTGGCCCGTAGCATGGGTCCCAAAGATATATTCTTCCTCTATCAACTTTCTTGAACACAGCATAATGGTCTATTTTTTCCCAAGGCAGGTAATACCTTAAAATAGTCACATACCCTTCTTTTTGCAGTCTCTCCAAATCCTCGAATGAAGCATTTCTTTTTACTGCATAATTCATCTTGAAAAAGTCAGCGCACATAATCATGTCATGTTCTGATGTTCCGACTTTTCTTTCTGTCCTCAATGTACTGGCAAGCTCTTCCTCGCTTCGTTTTATCCCGAAATGCTCAAGAGCCATCTTCATAGATGCTGGACCGCAAGTGTATTCTGTCTTTTGCTTATAATATGGAAAATCAGCGATATTGTCCAGACTAAATTCGCATAGGATGTGTGTTTGTCCGCTGCCTTGCCAGTTTTTGTAAGCTCTAACATCTTTTGCGCCAAACTTTCTTATGAGATGAGCAGATTCTGCATCCTTGAAATGCCCCTGCAGTTTTTTGTAGCCTTGAGCTTTTGCGCATCTGATAAACTCTGCCAGAAGCTGGTAGCCGTATCCTTTGCCTTTGAATTCTTCATCAATTACAAAATTAAAAAGATAAATTGATTTCTTGTCCTCCTTTATTCCGAGAAGTTCCTCTTGCTTTATGTTTGCTTTAGTTGGAGAATAGCCAATGGCGTTTCCAATGTATTGCAAATCAAGAAACATTGCCTTGGCAACAGGATTAGGCTGTGAAATCATATACAAGAATGTTTTTCTTGTCACCTGCACCGGAACTTCAAATACTTTTTCAGAATTTAATACAGCTATCTCTAAATCAGACCAATTTTGTACAGTTATGTCTCTAAATGATATTTCACCCATTTTAATCACGCATAAAAAAAAGGTCCCCGCGCCCGGATACGAGAAATTCTACAGAATTTCTGGACCCGTCCGCGTGGAATCGCACTAAAATCTAAATCCCCGCGCCCGGACTCGAACCGGGAACATCACGGTATCGGCTGTCTGCAATTCATCCAACCCATGCGGGCCGTCGTGCAGATTCTACAGCCGTGCACTCTACCATTGAGTTACGCGGGGATATTCTAAAAGTTAGAGACTTTGTTTATAAAGATTTCTGTGTAATCACCTCGGGACATAATAATGTTTTAATATTTCGCCGAATCACCAACATAACAATTTGGAGGTTTGAAATGACTGAAGACATTACAGGTTTAGAAAAGATAGCGGGTATGGAATACCCTGGAAGATTATTGGTTGTTGGAAATGATGCTTCTGGAACGTGCGATGTTGTTGTTTATGCAGTAACAGGCAGAAGCCCATCAAGCAGGGCGAGAAGATTCGCGATGGAAGGAAAAGACATCAAAACAGACGTCACAAACAAAGATGCAATCAAGAGCGGCAATGCTGCGTTGCTGTTATACAAGGCTGTTTGCTTTGATACTAAAGGTTGGATGGTGGTCAGCAACGGAGCGCAGACAGATGTCATTAGCGAAATTATAGACAACAAGATAGAATCTTGTCACCGCGCATTTGATTACGAGCCGATTGATTTGCTGATGAAAGCCTTCGCAAAGCCGGTTACTTTAAAAAATCCAAGCTTGGTTCGCGGAAAGGATAATGAAGAGATAGATCTTACAAGGTACGAGCCCGATGCGCCGAATTTCACACCAAGAATCAGCGCGATAATAAAGGATGGTTCTGCAGCAATATCAATTGTCAAGCTTGCTGACGCGATGATGACAAGGCAATTTTATGAGATAACCTCGCAGATGCTGAATCCTGGAGTTGGTTATTGCGTAAGCACTTACACCGGAAGAAACGTCGCGAAGGGAGGGGTTCTTCCTTCATTCGAGGGCGAACCTTTTGCAGTTGAGTTGAGAGGCACAACAAAAGAGATAGTGAATGATGTGTACAAGGCATTGGGCCCGAAAGATGGCGGCGATGATTTCAGGGTTGCTGTCGCGGCAGTGTTCAAGAGCAGGGCAAGCCATGAGATGCAGTCAACAATAAAGAATAGGTATGACATAACACCTATTTTGTAGTGCGAAAAATTTTTATTTTTTTGCTTTTCCTTGCGCTTTGACTCTTTCAAGCGCTTCTTTTAATTCTTTTTTGCTTGCGAGATAATAATGCCTGATTGGTTTCAGATTCCTGTCAAGCTCATAGACCAGAGGTATTCCTGTCGGAATGTTTAATTCTGGAATTTCCTTGTCAGGAATCTTGTCCAGGTATTTTACCAAAGCCCTCAAGCTATTGCCATGCGCTGAGATGAAAACTTTCTTTCCTGATTTCAATGTCGGGCTGATTACATTTTTCCAATAAGGAACAACTCTAATCACCGTATCTTTCAAACATTCTGTAGATGGAAGATATTTTCTTGGAACATCTTTGTAAAGTTTATCGTGAATCGGATGTCGTTTGTCAGATTTTTTCAAAGCAGGCGGCCTTATGTCATAGCTTCTTCTCCAGATATGTACTTGTTGTTCGCCGTATTTCTCTGCCATCTCTGACTTATTCAACCCCTGCAGGGCTCCGTAATGCCTCTCATTCAATCTCCAGGAATATTCTACAGGTATTTTTTTGTGATGCATGACTTTCAGAGTAATATTTAATGTATCAATGGCTCTCTTCAGTACAGAAGTGTATACAATGTCAAACTTGTAGCCTTTTTTTCTGAGAATTATTCCAGCTTTCTTGGCTTCTTCCTTGCCCTTGCTTGAGAGGGGAACATCTGTCCATCCAGTAAAGCGGTTCTGCTTGTTCCAGACAGACTCGCCATGCCTCTGCAAAACTAATTTTATCATCATGCCTCTTTTATTAAATAGAATCAACAGCAGTTTAAATATTTATTCTTGGCAAGGTTTATATATCAAGAAAAAATTGATTATTCATGACAGAGGATATGGAAGCCACAGTGAAGATGGACACTCCTGGTGGCAAGAAAGTCATTATCAATATATTCTTTAAGAAAAAAATCAATATCAAACTTATCAATCTTGCTTATAGACTTGCTGGTCGAAAAGGATACAAAGAAAAAGATTTTTCAGGATTGACTGATGAAGATAAAAAATCAATCTTCTTGGGGCTTGCAAATGCAGCAGTTAAGGCAATAGAAAATAACCCAAACATAGTCACAGCAGACGAGTTCGCAATAAATCTTGCCATAGCTCCACTAAAAAATCTTGCAACAGCGCTATATGATGAAAGAGTGTCTTCGCCTGTATGCGCTTTCGTATACGTAGATTCAAACTACGCCATTAATTGCTGCGAAGCATCAAAAAAATTTGCAAATGGAGATGAAGAAAAAATTAGGGAAAGCCTTTCACTTTACTTTCGTCCGACACTTGCCCATGAGTTCAGGCATCATGAAGAACTTGGGGCAATCATGTTTGAGAAAGAAGGATTTGTGAATTTAAAGAATAACAGAAAGCTCTGCAGTTACGGTTTCGGCATAATTTTTATGGTGAAAATAGCACTTTACACAAGATTAGAAGCAGTCACAACACTTGAATCAGCGTTTAGTGTCCAACAATATCAGACTATTCCTATGAAAAAAATTTTGAGCATGCAAAGCATGTTCCTACGCCCTTTTGATGAGAAAGAACAGGAAAAATTTATTGAATTTAATTCAACAAATATCAAATATTACTTCGGAATGCTGATGGCGCTGACAATTGCCTTGAATTACAGGATTGAACAGTCTAGGGGATATGCTAATCCTGATGAAATCAAATCATTAAAAACTCTTTTCTCGAGAGATATGGAAAATGAAAATATGGACATCATACCGTACTTAAGATTTATTTATGCCAATCAAAAAGAAATGAAAGAGATAATTACTGACATGTCTAAAATGAACAAGGAAGATTTCATGAGGACATACGAATACGCCTGCAAAAAGCTTAAAATACCTGACAGGAACGTTCTTCTGACTTGGAGCAAATACAAGAAAGGCATGAGGAACTCTTATGATGAATATGTCGAACAGCTCGAAAACAGGGGATTTTTTAGCGACATTGTAAGAAGATTAGTATATCAGTTCTTTAAAAGTTTAGGACTGATGGAGCAATGAGGTTGCCCGGATTCGAACCGGGATCTGCCACCCCCGAAGCGGCAAGCTTAACCAGGTTGGCCCACAACCCCGTAATGGATTCTGAAAAACGTAAGTTATTTAAATAACCTTCTTTCCAAA
>CAIVOO010000085.1 GCA_903907555.1 uncultured archaeon
AGATCTGATTATGATGAAAGGGATAATGCAATACTTTCAGGAATAGCAGCTGCTGTTAATTTCAGATATCTCCAGCTAAATCTCAAGGAGCTTGCGCTTTTCGGATACAATTCCAGTGCTCCTTGGAGATATAAAGTTTCTAACAGCAATCCCACACCAGAAGGCTATGTGAAGCATCTTGGATTTCAGTTAAAGCAGGTTGTAGACAGCATAGATTCAAGAACGAGAAAATCAAGAAATGATAATTCAAGTTTATATCTAACTAAAAACAACAGGACTGCAAGATTCAAGAAAGAGAATCTGAACTATCCGCCGAAATTCGACGGCATAAACTTAGTCCTGCAGGAAAAACATCCTGATTTTTACAAGATACAGCCTGAAACCAATGCGCTTACAGTTCTGACTTATACGAAGGAAAGCCAAGCAGATAGTTATCACACTGTTGTGCGCAGAGAGAACTTGTCAAGAATAGCCAATAAGCATGGAATATCGCTTAACGAACTGCTCGACGCAAACAGCAATGTCAATCCGCGAAGAGTTAGGGCAGGACAGCAGATTGTCATACCAAAAAGAAACAGCGAATTGAGCCCTTACGATTTGGCGAAAGAATTGGGAGTGGAAGAAGACATCTTTTTCGCGCTTAACAAGCAGATGAAAGGAAGGAATAGCGTGCCGAGCGGGGCGCACATAATCCTGCCTAATGCAAATGTCGAAAATGCATACAAGGCAGCCAGTGCAAATGGAAAATACGCTTTGAAGAAATTTTACGAGCTATGAGGTGGGGGAGAACAAAATGGCAGACGAAAAACAAACAGCAAAGAAACATTTCATCGATGAAGAACTGGAAGAATTGAACAGGCAGTACCCTGTCGAACGCATTATGGGCGATTACAGGGGCTTCTGGAACAATGAGAATTACGGCGCGCGCAAGGTGCTCATGTTCGGCTCATATGCATACAGATGCGAAAATGCACAGTTTTTCACTGCGCTTGCATATGCTGCTGCGCAGGAAGGCAAATGGGTGGGTTTTCATTTCGGAGATAAAGAAACTCTTGAAAAGTTGCTGAAAAACCCGAAAGAATATGACGATTTTTCACAGGGCATGCTCCGTGAAATTCTGGGACGCGATTCCCCACTTAGATTAGCATATTCAGAAGGCCAGGCTTATCTCATGCCGACAAAAACATTCCTGGATTATGTCTATTCGCTGCAAAAAAGCATAACAATCGTGAAGGACGGCGAGAGGTATAATGCCCCAGACCATTCGCGAGGCATTGAAAAGATTATAGATTTCATACAAGGTGTGGCTAAGAAATAAAATATTGAGTTGAGGGAGAAATTAAAATGAAAACATTAGAAAAAATAATATCAATCATCGGAGCAGGATTAATGGCAATTACTGCAGCTGGTTGCGGGGAAGGCTACAGCTCTAGGTTCGACGACTGGGATAAAATGATATTTAAGCATAATAAAGTGGGCCCTGAAGTTGTAAATCATTTTGATATAAGGATGAAGGGCGAGAATATAGCATACATGATTCGAGATAATCCCAACATTAAGCCGGAAGATATCGAAGGATTTGCGCCAAGGTTTTTTGAGCAATACACTTGGAATGTCTATCCTGCTACTACAGGAGTGATGTGCCTTGCCATAAACGGAGTGAAGCCTGAAGTGGCAAATCAGTATGACAAGAGGTTTCGGGTTGACGGTCCCTGCAAGCTTGCAAAGAATAACGTAAAGCCAGAAACTGCGAATAAATACGATGAAGAATTTGATGTAAATGATATAATATATTTTTCAGATAATGGGGTGACTCCAGAAATTGCAAATAAGTTTGACAAGAAATTCAGGAACTTTGAGAAAACCTGGAGATATGAGGATCCAGTTGCATTATCAAAAACCATTATCTATCTCTTAAAAAATGGACTCTCTCCTGAAAGAGCCAACAGCTTTGACAGCAAATTTTCTGTCAGGGATATAATGGAATTCACAAAGGAGAAAATCGAGCCTGAGACTGCAAACAGGTACAAGGATTCATTGAAAGACAACCGTACAATCAGCCTAATAAGAAACAACATCACTCCTGAAACAGCAAACGAGTATGACTATGATGTAGGCAGCATTATCAAATTTGTAAAAGCAGGAGTGCCTGCCAAGGTTGCGAATGGCTATAATACTGCGCGAAATTTTGAGCTTGTACAAGATTTTATTTCCGAAGGAATACCTCCTGAAGTGCAGCGTCAGTATGATAATTTCGGGACTTCGGATATTAAGGCACTTATCAAAGCAAAAGTTCCTGGGGAGATTGCAAGCAAATATCAAAAGGAAGTTGAGTTGCTAAATGCTAGGAGAACCGACAAATTCCCTCCTTACATGGGATACTATGATGGACGTTCGGTGATAGAACTGTTGCGTAATGATGTGGGGCCGAAGACAGCAGCAATTTATGAAGAAAGAGGCTATGGGGCTGAACTTACAGCCAAGCTTGTGAAAGCGGGTTTCAGCCTCGAGGATGCTGTGCTTCTTGAGAATAAAACTAATAATTGGCGTTGTGATAGGCCTGCTGTGGGCGTGATGTCTGTCTTGATTGATGAAGGCGCAACTCCGGAAAATCTTGATGAGTTAACATATAAGGATATATTGCATAACAAGAAAGCTATGGCTGCAGTTAACTGGTGCGCGTGGGATTGAGTTGAGGATGGGAAATGAGACCCTTGCGAGCGTCCATAAAGCTGCAAAAGGCTATATAACAACCTTTTAATACTTCGAATTTTTTATTTTTTTTATGAGTGGATTGACTGTGATGATTGTGGGTTCTGGAGCTAGAGAGCATGCTATCTCCTGCGCTTACGAAAAATCTTCGCAAGTTGAGAGGATAATCGTCACTCCTGGAAACGATTTCATAGCTTTCAACAGAGAAAAGGAAGTTATTGTTGATCCTGCCTGCAATCTTACTCTGCCCCAGACTATTTTTCAGCAGGCAAAAAAACATAATGTTGATCTTGTTGATGTCGCGCAGGATGATCCGATTGCTGCAGGAACTGTTGATTTTCTCCTAAGCAAGGGAATTGACGCATTCGGTCCTGAAAAAGAGCCTGCAAGGATTGAGTCTGACAAGAAGTGGGCGAGAGATTTTATGGAAAGGCATGAGATTCCATCTCCTGGTTTCAAATATTTTGATGATAACATGGAAGCCAAGGCTTATGTCAGGAATTTATTCGACTTAAAGAAAGACAGAGTATTGTATGTAAAGGCTTCAGGGCTTTGCTCTGGAAAAGGTGCTTTGAAAGCAACAAGTATCAACGAAGCTGTCGCAGCTATTGACAAGATGCATGATTTTGGAAAGGCAGGAAAGGTTTTTCTTGTTGAAGAAGGGCTGGTTGGCGAGGAATTCTCTTATTATGCTGTTACTGACGGCGAGAATTTCAAGGTTTTCAGGTCAGCGCAGGATAACAAGACTGTTTTTAATTTTGACCAGGGCGACCAGACAGGAGGGATGGGTGTTGTATCCCCGTCATTGGCTGCAGAGCCGCTAAAAAAAGATATTCATTATCATATGTTAAGCAAGATGATTAGCGGCATGGCAAAAGATGGATTAGCCTACACTGGAATAATCTATGTCGGCGGCATAATTGTTAATGGTTCGCCAGTCAATATAGAATACAATGCGAGATGGGGTGACCCTGAATGCCAGGCAGTCCTTACAGGTGTTCAGACTGATTATGTTGATATTGTGCGCGCATCGCTTGAGCAGAATATTGAGTCGATAACTATTGAGCAGGATGAAAAAACAAGAGTTTGCGTTGTCGGGGCATCAAGAGGTTATCCAGGGGATTATTCTAATGTAAAGGGAAAAAGGATTTTTGGCTTGATTGAAGCGATGAATATGCCTGGCGTAAAGATTTTTGGCGCAGGAATAAAATTTGATTCAGGAAAGTTCTACGCAAATGGCGGAAGGCTGTTCAGTGTTGTCGGCGAAGGAAATGATGTTGCTGAAGCTAGAGAAAGAGCTTACGCTGCAATTTCTCACATAAGTATTGAAGGAAACAACTTGCATTATAGGACAGATATCGGATGGAGAGATGTAGAAAGGTTTCGTTCTAAACAGGCATAACAACATCAATCACAGGGCCTAAGCTGACTTTTAATTCTTTGGTGTCATACATCACGCCTGCCTTGTCTTTCTTGTCTCCATCGAGAACAAAACTCACGCTGTAATCTGCGTTTGCAGGGCTTCTTATTATCAATTCTTTTGTGTCAGGAACATCATAAGGCACATATTCTGGCGGTATTTTCATCCCGACAAGCGTTCCAAACGCGCCTATTGCAACCTTTCTAGGATCTGTGCCGCTGATTGCTGTGTGGAAATATCCTTGTTCAGGGTGGAAAAACTTGAAGTTGAATGGCAGCTTTGTTATTGCAGTGAATGCTGCTACAGTTGAATTGTTCTCAAATGTCATTCTTCCTTGGGATTCTGATAAAATTTCATATTCAAGCAATCTTGGCTGCATGGCTGCAGAGTATTTTTTAATTCCTACTAATGCTCCGCCTATTATGCAAAGGGAATTTATTGCTCCTCCTTTATAGAAATCGAAGAATCCCCTGGCTGCGCCTATCGCGCCTATGACGCTGTAAAGCGTTTTTTTAATTCCATCAGCAGTTTGATATTCTATTTTCGTAAGCTGCAAAGGCGTATAATTGAATTTTTCTTTGCAGTCTATGCAATGCTTCAAGTATCTGAGGGTTGTTTTTGTGTCTGGAAGTTTCAGGCTTCCTGCTATGACATTGAACGTTCCTCCCTTTATCATTGAATACTTGAAATAATCCAGCTTGGGTTTTTTGAAAAAATCATCAGCAGTCAGGCTGTACACTCTTATGAATCCTTTTTCTATGTGGTCTAAATTCAGGAATTCTGCCAAATCTTCCAGTCCTACCTTTTTCTCTTCAGCGATTGTGTTTGCTGCAAGGCTTAGCATCGGGCGGGTTCTAGTTTTTTCAGTTTCAAATCCCGACATTATTTCTTCTAAGCTTTTTGATGCATTCGCCTGCGATGTTTTCCTGTTCATCGCCTCATTGACTTTGGCTGAGATTGTGTTGTACCGGTCTGTATAATTTATGTCGCCTGTAGCTCCTTCCTTAAGAGTGCCGTCCCCGCCTGCAAATATCACTATAGGGTCAGCTTCATCCCTTTTTATTTTTGAGATTATGCAGTTGTTCTGGTCTATAGAATGGACTTCGTGAACTACAACATTTTCATCAAGGATACTCCTGTACCATGCTTTCTTTATCTCAATTATGCTTGCGACAAGCCCATGCCTGTGGTATGTTTCTGAGAAATAATCCAGAAGCTTGTGAAGCCAGCTGCCTACGACAACGCTTGATGTGGATTTGCTGGTAATCCAGTTGCCGGATTGGTATATTATATTGTCCTTATGGCTTCTTGCCTCGACATTCAGCAATATGTGAACTTTCCTATCCATAGCTACTCCAGAATAGGTACATATTTATATAATTTTGTAACAGCAGCCTCGAATATTTTTCGAAGAGGATATACCACAACCTTTTTAAACAATAATTAGTCACTTTCTTTTATGGAGCACAAAGAGGAAGCTAAAGTAATACAGGACAGGCGCAAGAAGCTTGAAGAGCTTGAGGCAGGTGGAATTAATCCTTATCCTTATAGATATAATCAGACTCATCATGCGAAAGAGCTGAAAGACAAATATGAAAAGCTTGCTGCTGAGGAAAAGACAAAAGACAAAGTAAGCATTGCCGGAAGAATCATGACAGTGAGAAGGATGGGCAAGGCTTCTTTCGGGCATCTTCAGGACCAGTCTGAAAAAATGCAGTTCTACATCAGGGAAGACTTGGTTGGTGCAGAGCAATATGCTTTATTCAAACTTATTGACATGGGAGACATAGTCGGATTAGAAGGAATAGTTTTCAAGACAAAGACTGGCGAAATTACTGTCGAAGTCAGCAAGATCACATTGTTATGCAAGGCAGTTCTTCCATTGCCTGAAAAGTTTCATGGAATTTCAGATCCTGAACTAAAGTACAGGCAAAGATATCTTGACCTTGCAACAAATGCTGAAACAAGAAACATTTTCTTGATTAGGGCGAAGATTCTCGAGTCAATGAGAAATTTCATGAAGAAAAATCATTTTTTAGAGGTCGAAACTCCTTTGCTGCAAAGCGTATACGGCGGTGCTGCGGCAAAGCCGTTCAAGACTCATTGTGACGCATACGATTCAGACGTATTCCTTAGCATCGCGCCAGAATTGTATTTGAAGAAAGCTTTAGTTGGCGGATTCGAAAGAGTTTACGAAATAACGAAAAAATTCAGGAACGAAGGCGTCGATAGGATGCACAATCCTGAGCACATGACAATCGAATGGTACCAAGGCTATGCAGACTATGAAGACGGAATGAAACTGTTTGAAGAGCTTGTGAAAGAAATCTGCATGGATTTGTTCGGAAAGCTCGAATTTGAATATCAAGGGCACAAGATTAATGTTTCAAAATGGAAAAAGCTCACATTGTTTGACGCAATAAAGGAATACCTTGGCGAGGACGTAAGCAAAGTCAAAACTGATTCTGAAGCAAAACAGATTGCTAAACAGCATGGAGTGAAAGATTTCAATGCAGTGACAAAAACCACCTTGCCTGATGAATTGATGAAGCTGTTCAGAGAGAAACTAATACAGCCGACATTCTTGATAGATTATCCTGTCGAATTGGCTCCATTAGCCAAGCCGAGCAGGAAAGATCCTACAAAGGCAGAGATATTCCAGCCATTCATGGGCGGGATGGAGCTTGCAAGGGCCTATTCAGAATTAAATGATCCTAAATTGCAGGATGCCAACTTCAAAGAGCAGGAAGATGAGCGAGAGAGAGGAAACAAAGAAGCAATGCCGACAGACAAAGACTTTGTAGTTGCATTGGAACACGGAATGCCTCCTGCCTGTGGAGTGGGAATCGGTATTGAGAGATTTATTATGTTATTTAGCAATTCCACAACAATAAGAGATGTAATCATGTTCCCTTTCATGAAGCCGGAAAATAAGTAAATTCTGAAAAAAGTGCTGTTTTGATGATGATTATTTAGTGGAATAAACATCTGATTATTTTATTATTTGTTTAAATATATTTCTAAGAAAAAAATTTAGTCCCGCCAAATTTTATCTATTCAACCAGTATATGGTAAAGTTTAGCATTGTTGCAAAGCATACCCATAAAATATATGGTATAAATAGTAATGCTGCTATTCTCGATACTGGGTAGAATTGTATCACAGTCAATAGTATCATCACCAATAATATAACTATATCTATGAATGCAACTAATGGATTCTTCATGGAAAAAAATAAAAATGACCATATAAAATTAAGCGCTAATTGTACAAAGAAAAATATTATTGCTATTATTGGACCCTTGGCTGCCCATACTAGGTAAAAAGAAATACCCATTAAAATGTAGAGCAACGTCCATACTGGAGCAAATATCCAGCCAGGAGGATTAAACGAGGGCTTTTTTAAGTGCTTATACCACGAATTCATGGATGTATTATTCGAGATCCCAGAAATAAATCCGACAAGCAGACATACCACCACCGAAACTAATAATTTGAAATAATCAATAAACATAAGCATAAGAACATACTCATAATTAAATACTTTATGGAATTTTCAAATATACAAAAAGAAATGCTACGAGTTTTTATATGTAAAAAAGTATTGTTATTTTATTAGATACATTCTTGTAATAATCTGTTGATTTTTCTAGAATAATATTGCTATTAAACAGTCTTTCTTTCTACATCCAGAACAACATCATTGATATGCGTCTGACTTGGAGGAGTTATTGCTTTTCTTCTTTCTGCTTTTGCAATCAATGCAGTTAGAGGGATATATAGTGGAACAGGTGATGCTATCGACGCGATTCTTGTAGCTTCGAGTCCGAAAGCTTTGGCTATGCTTGGCATTACATTCCTGCCTTGCTGGCGGGAGGTCCTGTAGCTGGAAACACCAAGCGCTCCTGGAACCATCGCCACACCCAATTCTTTTATTGCTGAGTAATATCCTTCAAA
Source organism: uncultured archaeon (assembly GCA_903907555.1). Classification (GTDB taxonomy): domain Archaea; phylum Nanobdellota; class Nanobdellia; order Woesearchaeales; family CAIVOO01; genus CAIVOO01. Next base: position 8,090 of record CAIVOO010000085.1, read on the forward strand.
CATATTATAAAATGGCAAGGAAGGTGGTATTTAAAACTAATGCTTTGATATGAAATAAATAATTATTTCGCTTCCTCAAATCTTTCTTCCACTTCATACCAGTTCACTATGTTCCAGAACGCTTCCAAGAACTTGGCTCTGTCGTTCTTGTAATCAACATAATAAGCGTGTTCGAACACATCAACTACTAGAAGTATTTTCATTTCTGGATTCACATTGACATTGTGCTTCTCTATCTGCATGATGACTAATCTGCCTGTTGGCACATCATAGCCCAAAGCTGCCCATCCGCTTCCCTCGACTGTCTGCGCTGCTTTTGTGAATTCGCTTTTGAATCTCTCAACGCTTCCAAACTGCGCATTTATCGCTTTCAGGAGCTCGTCTTTAGGCTTTCCTGATTTTGATGCTGGAGACAGATTGTTCCAGAACAATGAATGCAGCTGATGCCCTGCGATATTGAATGATAATTCCTTTGCGACTGCCTTGACATCAACTTCAGAATTATCTTTTCGCGCCTTGTCAAGCTTATCAAATATTCCATTGGCTCCATTGACATAAGCCTGATGATGCTTTGTGTAATGAATAGTCAGCTGCTCTTCTGACATGTATGGTTCCAAATCCTTGTATTTGTACTGCAGTTTTGGCAATGTGTAATTCATTTTTCACCTCAATATTCTATTCCCTTTCGAGCTCTCAGCTCTTGCCTTTTGATATCGCTGATTTCAACAACATAATTGGCAACTTTGACAAACTCTTCAGGCGCATATCTTCCTGTGAGATAGACTGTTGTCTGCTTCGGGACTTTCTTCAGCATCTCAATAACATCTTCTGCATTAAGCAGCCCGAACTTCACTGCGATGTTCACTTCATCAAGAATGAGAAGGAATGGCTTCTTCTGCGCAATCTTCTCTGCAAACTTCAATCCGTCGGCAGCCCTTTTCTTGTCATAATCGCTTGGATTCTTTAAATTAACAAACTCCTTTGTTCCGAACTGATAAACATGAAACTTCCTGAAATATTTTTGGACTTGGAATTCTCCAATATCTTTCCTTCCTTTCATGAACTGCACCATTTCAACATTTAAGTTGTGCCCTAAAGCCCTCATCGCAACTCCGAGGGCAGAAGTAGTCTTTCCTCCTCCATTTCCTGTATAGACATGCAGTTCTGCTTTGATTCTATTGGCAGGCGTTGCCATGGCATTTTCCTCCAGAATATTCTGCATCAGCACTTACATATTTCGGTGCCTTGCTTAATTTTTTATCTATGGCCGAACCGATATATAATACTTGTTTTGTCTTGCTGCCGTAGCGATAGACAGTGATGCCCTTGCACTTCAATTTATACGCAAGCAAATATGCTTTTTTAACATCTTCAACCTTCGCATTTGCTGGGAAGTTTATTGTTTTTGAGACTGCGTTGTCAGTGTATTTCTGGAAGGCTGCCTGCATCTTTATGTGCCATTGATAATTTATATCAAGCGCTGTCTTGAAAATCCGCTTGACATCTGGCGGTATGCCCTTGATTCTTTGCACAGAACCGCTTTTTGCAATCTCTGTCATAAGGGATTTGCTGTAGAACTTTCTCTCTTTGGCTATCCTTTCAAATTCTGGATTTGCCTCGAACAGCTGCGTTCCATCCAGCACGTCGCGCTTGAACGCGATAGCAAACAAAGGCTCAATTCCTGACGAGCATCCTGCAATTATGCTGATTGTGCCTGTGGGCGCGATTGTTGTTGTAGTAGCATTCCTGAATGATTTTTTATTTTTCCATATGCTTTTCCTGATGTTTGGGAAGCTTCCTCTCTTTGAGCCAATCTCTGCAGATTTCTTGTGGGATTCCTTTGATATGAATTTCATGATTTTTTTTGCTGTCTTCACAGCTTTGTTTGAATCATAGGTGATGTTCATTTTTATGAGCATCTCTGCAAAACCCATCACTCCTAGCCCAATTTTCCTGTTTGCCTTTGTTATGCTCTCAATTTTCGGAGAAATGTACCTGTTCGCGTCAATTACATTGTCCAAGAAATGCACTGAATTGTGAACAGCTTCTTTTAGTCTTGCCCAATCTATTTTTTGGTTTTTTACAAACTTCGAAAGATTTATCGAGCCTAGATTGCAGGACTCATAAGGGAGCAACGGCTGCTCTCCGCACGGGTTTGTCGCCTCAATCCTCCCGACTCCTGGAGTTGGATTGTGCTTGTTGATTTCATCGATGAAAATTATTCCAGGATCGCCTTTCTGCCAAGCTGATTTGATTATTAGGTTGAAGACTTCCCTTGCCTTCAGCTCCCCGCACTTCTCTCCTGTTCTCGGATTTATCAGCGGATAATTTGAATTCTTCTTTACAGCCTGCATGAACTTGTCTGTCACAGCGACTGAAAGGTTGAAGTTCTGGAGCATTGATTCATTTTGTTTTACTGTGATGAATTCTAAAATATCAGGATGGTCTACGCGGAGTATTCCTATGTTTGCGCCTCGCCTCCTGCCACCCTGCTTCACGACATTTGTTGTTTCATCGAACACCTGCATGAATGATACAGGCCCTGAAGCAAGGCTGTTTGTCGAATGCACTATGTCTCCGTAAGGCCTGATGTTTGAGAATGAAAATCCTGTTCCCCCACCAGACTGGTGGATAAGTCCCATTGTCTTGACAGCTTCAAATATGCTTTTTAGCGAATCTTCTATTGGGATAACAAAGCAGGCAGAAAGCTGTCCAATCTGCGTGCCTGCATTCATAATGGTTGGAGAGTTCGGAAGAAACTCAAATAATGACATCATTGAATAGAACTTGTTGATTGTTGCGCTGATGTCTGCTTTCTTGCTGTATTTCAAATCAATGATTCCGACAGTCCTTGAAATCCTTTTGAACATTTCAGGAACGCTTTCAATTACATTGCCGCTCTCGTCTCTCAGGAGATACCTTTTTTCAAGAACTTTAAGTGAATTGGCTGATAGGTTCAGATCCTTAAATGATTCAATACTTGATGCAAGAACCTTATTTTGCAATACACACCCCTTTTTATGTAAAATTGATATTGATGTTTAAAAAGGTTTAGTTAGCCTGATTTTGAGAAATATTTATATACTAGTTAACATCTTTTATGTGTATGAATGTGTATAATTTAAAGGATATCATCAGGTTAAACCAGGAAATAGGAGAGAATGGACACCTGATTAACCGCTCTGGAATTGAATTCGCGCTTGACAGGATACACAAAGAGAAGTCCTGGCTCAGGCAGGCTGCGATGATTGTGCGGGCATTAATCTGCGACCACGCTTTTCAGGACGGAAACAAAAGGACTGCGCTGATGTTTGCCATTGGGATGTTCGAGATTGAAGGCTGGGAATACGATCCGCAAATCTTAGTCAATTCAGTGCATGCAGTGTCAAGAAAGAACATTGTTGATATCTCTAAAATTGAGAGGTTATTAAAAAATGCCTTGGTCAGAAAAATTCATTAAGCAAATCGTGGAAAAGAACAGGAAATATCTGGACGCGCTCGAGGCAGCTGACAAGCTCGGCAAGCGCCCTGTGTTCCACAAAAAAGTCAGGAAAGACTTCACAATAGATGAGGATGTGTTTGATGAATTCCAGGCCAGATGTAAAAAGAGAAATCAGTCTATGAGCAGGGTCATAGAAGAATTAATAAAGAAATATGCCTTAGGTGACTGATATGGACATTCCAACGAAAAAGGGGTTTGGGTTCGGGTTGGCTTCTGGTGTAATTACTACACTTGGGCTTATGATGGGGCTTGACGCAAGCACTGGCTCAAAATTTGTTGTCATTGCAGGCATTCTTACGATAGCTTTTTGCGACGCGCTTTCAGACGCATTTGGAATGCATCTTTCTGAAGAGACTGCATTGATGAAAGAAAAGTCCATCTGGGAATCGACAGGCTCGACATTTATTGCAAAGCTGTTGATAGCTCTGACATTCCTGTTACCTGTTGTGCTGTTGCCAATGGATGTGGCAATTAAAGTTGGTGTAGCCTGGGGATTGATATTGATAGCTTTGTTCAGCGTCTGGCTCGCTAAGAAGGAGCATCTTAAATGGCAGAATGTCGTATTAGAGCATCTGATGTTTGCAATATTTGTGATAGTGGCTTCTTACGGAATAGGATTATTGGTTAAGATATGGTTTGGCTAGTGTAGTTACTAGTAAGTGATGAAAAATAGAAAGGTTTATAATAGTGCAATTCTTAATGTGTTTTGATGGTGGACCAATCAAAGAGAACTTTTCTGAAAGGGATTGTTGCATTAGCGGCGCTTGCAGCATTCGGCGGATTGGAAGCAATCGCAGAAGCTGCCAGTCCAGCAAAGAATTCCAGAGCTATCAATGCACCGGTAGCTGATGATTTTTTAAAAGCCAATGCTGACGTTACATTCTACTACAAGGCTATCCTTGGAGATGACGACTTGAAGAAAGAAGCCAAAGGCGACCTGGTCAAGACAGGCTATGAGAAGGGCTCTGAAGTCATCGACGAGGTAAAGCCCAAGATGCTTAAGTTTTCGATACGCAAAAATTCGCCTTCTGCGAAGCAGCACAACGACCCTGTCCTGACAGCTGTCGACAAGTTTGACGAAAGGAGAGGGGAGCTTGTGAAATCGTGGCAGTGGGCTTTCGACCTGCCGAAATACGTCGTGAAGAAAGACAGCACCCTGAAAGATGTTGTCGACTCTGTCACAGCAGGCTACATCACGTTAGAAGAGAAAGCCCAGGCCCTGCTGTGCTTTGTGCAGACAGGAATAGCCGTAGAGGCTAAAGACGGCAAGAACGATTTTGTGCGCGGCCCTGTGAAAACTATTATTGACAAGAAGGGTGACGACAAAGATAAGGCAGTATTGTACGCAAGCCTTCTGAAGCATCTCGGTGTTGAGCCTGTTTTCCTGATGTACGACAGGCATGTTGCAGTAGGCGTGCCGTTCAAGTTCGAATACATGTACAGGAAAGCGAAAAGCGCCATGTTCGAGTACGAAGTTGCAAAGGAAGCAGTGAAGCTGCCCCCTGAAATGCAGCAGCTCGAAGAGAAGATGGCCAAGAGGCGCCTCGCGTTCCAGAAAGGGCTTAATCCGGAAGTTGTCGAGGCAAGGAAATGTCCTGATACGAAAATCGAATCCAGCGGGAAGACATTCTACATGGCAGAGCCTGCAACCCACGAATACGTAAGGGCAATCGGCGAATGCGACAAGCTCAACGACTACGGATATCTGAGGAAAGTCCTTCAGGTGAAATAGATGGTCGACGAATCAAAGAGAGGATTCTTGAAAGGGATAGCTGCTTTGGCGGCGCTTGCAGCAACAGGCGGATTGGAAGCTATAGCAGAAGCTGTAAGTCCTGTAAAAAATTCTAGAGCTATCAATATCCCAGTAAATAATGATTTTCTGGAAGGCATTGTTGATTTTTCATATCAATACAGGACGATTCTTGGAGATAATAAAGAGGAAGATGATTTTTACAGGCC
>CAIVOO010000086.1 GCA_903907555.1 uncultured archaeon
AGCTAAGGGAATGATTTGGATAAAAGTTGTTGGCGGAAAATTAGAATCATCAGTTGTGAAATACATCACAGAGAAACAGCAGAAAGAGCTGATGGAAAAAACAGGAGCAAAAGACGGCGACTTGCTATTATTAATTGCAGACAAGCCAACTGTCACAAATCCTGTCATGGCTGGATTAAGAAATGAGCTTGGAAAGAGATTGAAGCTGTACAATCCCTCTGAATTCAAGTTCTGCTGGATAATCGACTTCCCATTGTACGAGTGGAATGAGGACGAAGAAAGATTTGACGCAGCGCACCATATCTTTACTATGCCGAAAGCAGAAGATATGCATTACCTTGAGACAGACCCTTCAAAAGTCAGAGCTCAATGCTATGATTTAGTCCTGAACGGAATAGAAGTTGCATCTGGAAGCATAAGAATACACAGGAGCGACATACAGGAGAGAGTCATGAAAGTCATAGGGCTGACGCACAGGGATGCAGAGAAAAAATTCGGATTCTTGTTGGAAGCCTTCAAGTATGGAGCTCCTCCGCACGGCGGAATAGCGCCAGGATTCGACAGGCTTGTTGCATTGATGCTAGGGTTCAACGACATCAGGGAAGTAATCGCATTCCCAAAAAACAAGTCAGGCGAATGCCCAATGGACGGCTGCCCAAGCGAACAGGATGAGAAAGTCCTCAAAGAGAATCATATCAAGTTTGAAGTTGGGAAGAAATAATTATTTTTCAAGTTCCAACAAATATTTCTTTCTCCAAACACCGCAAGAGAAACCGCCTAAGCCTTTTTTCCCGACAACCCTGTGGCACGGAATTATTATCGGGATTTTATTTGCAGCAATTGCATTCGCCACTGCACGGACTGCTTTAGGCTTTCCAATTGCTTTCGCAACATATGAATAAGTTGCTGTTTTTCCATAAGGTATCTTCAGCAGCTGCTGCCAGACTCTCTTCTGGAATTTTGTGCCGTCCAGTTTTAGTTTGACATCAAATTCTTTTTTTACGCCAGAGAAATACTTAGAGAGCTGTTTAATCATCTTATTTGATTCATTCCTTAATTTTTTCTTTACAAAATTAATCTCTGAAACAGAATCCTTATCAAAAATTATTTCCATGATTCCGATTGGCGATTTGAAATACTGCTGCATAGCTATTAGAAAAACAACAACCTTTAAAAATAATGTGATATAAATGCCTAATAGGATGAAAATCATCAAAGTGGTGAGTAGAGAGGTACTTGATTCTAGAGGCAATCCGACTGTTGAGACTGAAATTTATACGAGGAAAGGGATTTCAAGAGCAATCGTTCCAAGCGGCGCATCGACAGGAAGCCACGAAGCTCTAGAATTGAGGGATGGCGGGAAAAGATATTTGGGCCAGGGTGTACAGAATGCAGTTCTGAATGTCAATAAAACTATCGGCAAAAGAATTGTTGGAAAAGAGTTGGATCAGGAGCAATTGGATGAATTTCTCATAAAGCTCGACGGAACATCCAACAAGTCTGGACTAGGAGCTAATGCGATGCTGTCAGTCAGCATGGCTTTCGCAAGAGCAACTGCCTTGGAAAAAGGAATTCCAGTATATCATCACATTTCAAATTTGTTTGATAATAAGAAATTATTGCTGCCAACGCCTGCGATGAATGTAATCAATGGCGGAAAGCACGCGCAGAATAAATTAGACTTCCAAGAGTTCATGCTCCTGCCGAAAGCAAAATCATTTGCAGAAGCGTTAAGGATGGGCTCTGAGACTTATCACATTCTGAAAGAAAAAATAAAGCTGGAATACGGCAAGAATGCAGCGAATGTTGGTGATGAAGGAGGATTTGCACCTCCTGTGCAGGACATCCACGAGCCATTGAAACTATTGACAGAAGCTGTTGAGGAAGCAGGCTATGCTGGAAAGATAAAATTCGGGCTTGACTGCGCTTCATCAGAATTTTTCAAGAATGGAAGATACTATGTCGGCGGAAGCGAATACACAGGAGCTGAACTGCTAGATGTTTACAAAGAATTAGTTGAACATTATCCAATCATTTCAATCGAAGACCCTTTTGCAGAGGATGATTTCAAGAACTGGCATCTGATGAGGAAGGAGATGAAAAACATCCAGATTGTAGGTGATGATTTACTAGTCACAAATCCTCAAAGGATACAGAAAGCAATAGTTTTGGATTTGTGCAATGCTTTATTGCTCAAAGTTAATCAGATTGGAACAATCACAGAGGCGTTGAATGCAGCCAAGCTCAGCATGAAAAACAGGTGGAATGTTATGGTAAGCCATAGAAGCGGTGAGACAGAGGACACATTCATAGCAGATTTAGCCGTCGGAATCGGTTCAGGACAGCTGAAGTCGGGCGCACCGTGCAGGAGCGAG
>CAIVOO010000087.1 GCA_903907555.1 uncultured archaeon
CGTATCGCAACACTACACAAGCGGAACCCTATCATGCAGCAACCAATGCGAATTCAATTATGCAAACTGCCAGTCAGCTGTGGCATGCGATAATGACAACATAGCAGAAGGAAGCGAGCAGTGCGACGGCACAGACTTGAAAGGAGCGACTTGCACATCATTGGGATACACTACCGGAACACCATCATGCACAAGCAACTGTAAGATATCAACCTCTGGCTGTACTGGAAAAAAGAGCAGTGGAGGCGGTGGCGGTGGAGGAGGAGGCGGTAGCGGCGGAGCTCCATTCCTGTCAAACCCATCAGTATCGCCTTATGCAATAGTAAACGATGCGCTGTTCTCAGCATCATTGACTCCAGTCACAATACTAATGTACACTGGCTCGTCGCAGAAGTTCATAGCAAACGGCGAGATACACAAGCTTGTGCTAAAGAGAGTAAGCGCAGATTACGCAGAGTTCGACATATTTACAAATGACACTCTCGACATATCATTCACATTAAATCTTAATGAAAGCAGGGAATTTGACTTGGATGAAAATGGATTCAAAGAATTAAAGCTTACATTAAGCGAACTTACATTCAACAAGGCAAAGGTTACATTCGAAAGGCAGAATAATGGAATTACTGGGGCAGTTACAGAGACTCCCACAACAATAGAGCCTGTGCCTGTAGCTCCTGAAACAACAGGAGGGGCAGTAATACCAGAGCCAGAAGCAATTTCATATGAGGAGCAGCCAGCTCCATCTTCAGCATTCCCATGGACTTATGCAATTATAGGACTGACAGCTGTTGCACTGCTTTTCGGAAGCGGGGCATTCGCGCTGAGGATGATTAACAAGAAGAAGCAGACAGCTGAGATTGCCCAGGAGAATGTGAACTATCTCAGCAATTATGTGCAGGAAACCCTGAATTCAGGATTCACAAAAGAGCAGGTAAGGGAGACATTGCTGAATGCCGGATGGGACCAGCAGACTGTTGACTCTGAATTAAGCAGGTATCCTGACAATCCGCAAATGGAAAATTATGGGCCACAGACATAAAAAATGGGTGAGCAACTTTGTAATATTTATGATTGTGCTAATTGCATTCCTGGCAATCGCATCATTTTTCGTTCCTAATTCAATAACAGGAAAATCAATAATTGGCGAAGACAAGACAATAATTTCTGTGATTGATGATTTGGCTCAGCAGCCGAATGAAAGCACAGCTGTCAAGAATGAAACTGTCAAAGAGCCGCAAGTTTCGCCGGAAAAGAAGCCTGAACAAAAAATTGAAACCCAGGCATCAGGAAGAACTAATGTTATCATACTACTAAAAGAGCCAAGCTCGCAGAATGTTGCAGAAAGGAAAAGCCTGATTAATGCAAATCAGCAGGCATTCCTGAATGCATTTCCAGGTTTTGTGGTGAAGTACAAGTACGGATATATCAGCGCGATTGCAGGAAGCGCGCTTAATGATGACTTGAGTGCGATAAGAAGCAATCGCCTTGTCCAGTCTGTGGTTTCTGATTCGAATGTTCTTACTGCATTGGCGCAGTCAGTTCCGATGACTAATGCTGCTGCATTGAAAGCAATTTCAGTGAATGGAGTTCCTGTCACAGGAGCCGGAAGAAGCGTCTGCCTTGTAGATACAGGAATAGATTATAATCATCAGTACTTAGGAGATGCAGGTTCTGATATATGGATGTTTGATATGTCGAATATTTTTGAAGCTGTCAGCCTGGAATCAAATCATTCTTACAACCCTAACACCAATGAACAATACCCTTTAGCATTTAACACATTATCATCAGTATCATTGCACTTCAGCAAAATAAACCTTGAGTCTGGAAGGGATTTCATATACATTCAGGATTTGTCAGGATACACTTATGACACAATCACCGGAGACAGGACAGACTATTGGACAGCAGAAGTGCCTTCTGACAGTGTTGTTGTTAAATTTGTGACAGACGCGAGCAACCAGGAGTATGGTTTTGTATTGGATAATGCAACAAATTTAAGGCCTACTCTGAATCAAAGCATACAAAATTCTCACATAATAATAGGGCCAAATCTCATATCAGGAGACAACAACAGCATTGATGACAATGGGCACGGAACAGCGATGGCTGGAATAATAGTTTCTAATCATACAACTTATCGCGGTGTTGCGCCTGACGCAAATGTCATAGGAGTAAAAGTTCTGGATTCGCAGGGAAGCTCCCCTATGAGCAGGGTTGCTGCAGGAATCGAGTGGTGCTTTGAGAACAAGGATGTGTATAATATTAGTGTAATAAGCTTGAACTTTGTGATTCCAGGAACAGTTTACGGAGGCCCGCAGAATCCATTAACCTGCCCGACAGACTTGTTCACAGGAATAGCTTTGGCATCAACAAGTTATAACATTCCAATAGTCGCGCCTTCAGGAAATGGAGGATTTTTCACAGGCATAGCAGACCCCGCCTGCCAGCCAGGCATAATATCTGTAGGCGCAATCACAAAAGCAGGAGACGTATGGGGCTCCACTAATGTTGGCAATGATTTGGATGTGCTTGCTCCAGGAGTTGGCATAACAACCACAGAGATGGGAACTGACAGCTTCGCATCTGTCGACGGAACTTCAATAGCAGCAGCGCACGTAGCTGGAGTTATTGCATTGATACAGCAGTATGGAATGCTTTACCAAGGCTCAATATTTACAGTAGAACAGATTCATAATGCAATCAGGAATGGTGGGATAAAGATTAATTACAATAGCAATGGCGTTAATATTAATATAACAAAGCTTGACGCCCTTATGGCTGCTGATGGAGTAAATCCTTTGTTGATAAATTCTTATGACATTGCAACAGATTTCAGCACTTACAGCAAGTCAGGCTTGCAGAATCTTGCTGGCGTAAGGATTGGAAAGACTGGCTATGGACTAATAGAATTTAGCCAGCCGGTTGATATTGCGGGAGTTGACATTGACAAGGCTGTTGAAATATCTTTCAACAAGATTTATGTCAATACAACACAAGCCACTGGATTGAACAAGCAGGCTTCTATCACATTTTATTATGATTATATCAATACTACAAATTTCTTTGGGGTTTTCCATGTTACTGTTGAACCCATAATACTTAAGGATGGTTCACTATGCCAAGGCTGTGCCAGGACAGGATTTGTTGCTGATGCATCTGCAACATACTCTGTTCCGCAGTTCAGCAGCTACACAACAGAGCCGAATGCAAAGCTTTCAGTTTATGACGAACATGATTTGGACAACACAACAGATCTCTACCCTGGGCAGCAGATAAAATTCTATGCAGATTATAGGACACAAGTTGCCAATATTCCAATAAGTGATGCTCCGCTTTATGAAGGACTTTGCGGGATATCATTTTCCGACGAGCATCCATCCATAATTCATAATATGGATTATAACACATCCTCGCAGCTTTGGGAATACAATAGATCTTTCTTTTACCCTTCATTCTACTATTCAGTAAATTATACAACATATTGTAAGTCCCAAGATTATGAATCATTATTATCATACAACAATATTTCGCAGCAATGGGAATGCATGAATCTTACAAAGATGGAAAAATATCTTGGATTCGTGCCTGAAATGGAAATGGATTCCAGCTTTAAGGTTTGCCCGGATGTTTATTACATACAAAACCTTAAACTGATGAATAGTTCAGGGAGTTATGATTGTGCAGATGTAAATTCATCTCTATTTAAAATTTCAAAAGATGACATAACAATAGATGGGCAGGGCGCAAGGATAATTGGAAATTTCGGGTGCGATGCTGTGCAGGTTCCTGGCACTACGCATTGGACTATAAAGAATATTTCTTTATCAGGATTTGAAAACGGGATTTTAATTACTGAGGAGCCGTTAGGACATCCTGCCAAGGATTATGTAATATCTGATGTAAATCTTTCTTTCATGAGCGCAGGGATAAAGAGCAAGTCAAAATCTTCAAGTACAAATAATTTGATAAAAAATGTAATGATAAGGGAAAGCATTATGGGAATGCAGCTTCTTAATACAAGATATAGCCAGATATTGAGCTCTTCGATAGCTGTTTCAGGTGTGGGCATAAATATGATTGGAGCGAATGGTTCTGCGCTATCAAGAGGCATGATAATATCTGGGAATAATATATCTCATGCAGGAGCTGGCATGACTCTTGCATGCTTTGATTGCACTATAACAGATAATATTTTCAATAAGAATGGTGTTGGACTGTTTATGGATTTATCTAATTTCACATTATTTAGTCAAAATTTTACTCCAAGCATGATATACCATAACAACTTCACAGAAAGCTTGACTTATAATGTCGTAGACAATACTCCTGGAAACAATTACAGCATTAATATTAACGGAAAATGGCAGGGAAACTCATGGGATGATGTATGGACGAAGCCATTAAAGATTTATGACGGAGATTATGATAGCTGGGGTGATGAAGGCATTTATTATAATGGACAGCTTGACCCGCCATTCATCAGCGAGGATTATCCTTACAATGAGGCCAATGGAGGGCTTGTGTCAGGTAACATTACTGACTGGGGCCCAGCAACTCCATTCAATATTCATAACATGTTCCAAGGCCCTTGCGTAGATCCTTTGAGAAGCAATGAAAGCTGGATAACAAGGCCTTATAACGATTCTGATGCGATAGTAATCACTGAAGATACAAAACTATGCAAAGGGGTGTATTTCCTTGATGTTTTTACTACATGGAATGGCACAAATTACACAACTAATGAAACAGGTGTTAAAGGAGCAATATATCTTGCTAACAATAACATAACCTTGGACTGCAATAATGCAGTGCTTATCGGAGTCAAAAACAGCAGTTTTTTCAACGACTTTTTAGGGAATATTTCTGATTTTGATTTTGATGTAATATTCAACGAATCTCGCATTAATACCACTGGCATATACATTATGCCTGGGCGAGACAGAGTAACAGTAAAAAATTGTATCTTAATAAATTTTGAAAAAGGCATGGACTTATTCAAAGTTGAAGACAGTATATTCGAGAACAATTTATTATTTGGGGTTATGTACGGATATAACCTTATTAACTCATCATCAAACATAATAAACAAGTCATTGATATTTAAGGGAAAGAACTACTCAATATATTCTCAAGGTTCACAAAATAATTTCTTTGACCACTTATTTGCGTCAAACATACTATTTAATGACAGTTCTAACAGAAATACGATAACAGGAAGCATAATACTCGGACCTTCCGGAGACAATAATTGTTCAATCAATATATCACACAGCAGCATTAATGTAATTTATAGGAATTTTTTCTGGCCGCCAGATAATGGATATTCTGTCTGTATTGATGATCCTAACAATAATAATAGATTATATCGACAGAATCCTCAGACACTAAGAAATGAGGGAAACCTGTGGCTTCACATATTCGGCGGACATCCATTGAACATTTTCGACTTAGATAATGATGGTTATGGAGATTCTGGACCAGATTATCCATATAATGTTTCATTATTTGGGGGGATAAATGATACTGCGCCGATTGTCTCAAAGGGAATAAGATGTGTAGTGCCAGTAAATAATTATGCTATTTCCCACGATACTGTGCTATGCAGCAACAGATACCAAGATGCCTTGAATGCTGTTATGAACCTTTATCCAGACCTTGAATTCCCGAAATTCTTCATAGATTTCCTTGAGGACGCTCCGATAAACATAACAGTCAATCTTACTCCAGTGGGAATTTATCATCATACTTTGAATTTGTCTGCACTAAATTACCTTAATCTTGATGATTTATATTCAATAAAATCATCTAATTTGGAAATAGATGATTTATTGAACATGATAAAGAAAAATGTTTCAGGGCTTATTTCTAAAGATTTATTCCATACATATACATGCGATGAAAATAATTCGTTCTGCGATCCAGAAGAAAATGGATTGCTGATAATGAGCAATAATAGTAAGGTCTTGGATTGCAACGGGACGATATTGAAAGGAAACACTTCAGGAATTGCAATAAACATGACAGGCAATGCGACGACTTTAAAGAACTGCGATTTGAGAGACTGGAGTATTGGAGTTCTGGATACTGCAGATAAAAACAGAATTTTTAATAATTCATTAATAAATGATAGTGTTGGATTAAAATTAATGGGATTGGGCTTGTCAATTAATCTGATGGAGAATAATTTTACAGACAATGATTATGGATTCCATTGGATTGCTTCATCAACACCTTTTAATAGATTCTTTGGGAATCGCTTTGTATATCATCCAGACATTATTATCCCAACAAGCCTTGCTATAAAGGCTACAATTATTTTAGGAGATATCAACCAGTCTTATTGGAGCGATTTGTATTCGAAAGGGCTGCAGATATTGGACAGGAACCACGACGGTTATGGAGATGCAGGATTGCAATATCCATACAATCAGACAAACGGCGGGCTGGTTGACAATGTTGAAGATTATCTCCCAATAATTGTAGACTCTGACAATGATACAGTGTACGATAAACTGGACTGCGCCCCTAATGACCCGCACAGGACAACATTCATTCCTTATTATATACCCCCAGAAAATTATTCGATAGAATTCTGCAACATAACAGGGGATCCAGTTGACGGATTATTCCGCGATTTGGAAGGCAATGGAGCACTGCCTGTAAGCAACAACTCTGTAATCAACTGCAATGGATTTGAATTTGAAGGTGATGGTTCAGGAACAGGATTGAAAATAGAGAACAAGAAGAATGTGACGATTAAGAACTGCGACTTTTATAATTATGCTAATTTATTGGTTATAAATAACAGCCATGATATAATAATAGACCCATCAAACTTTCAAGGTACAGGTGTTGAGAACAATAAAATAGAAAATTCAAACAACATAGTTTTTGATGATGTATCTTTCAGCAGCTTTAATATTGCGCTTAAGTTGGTGAATGTTTCAAATGCTACAATAAATCGTTCGCTTTTCATGGATAACTATGCTGGAATAATGGCGCCTATGACAGACTTTTCAGATTTATCAAAGAACATAAATATTACAAACAGCTGGTTTGAATTAAACAACATTAGCATATATTGTGTTGGCTTCTCATTGATTATTGAGGGAAATACAATATCCCCTGGCGGTTTTGGTCCTTGGGAAGACACTTCAGGAGTTTTTAGCAGGGTTTTCCCATATTTTGATGCTGCCAACTTCACAAACACTACAGGGATAGCAGTCCTGTCTGCAGACGACACTACAAGGATAGTATCGAATAATATTGGTTATATGTATACTGGAATCATGGCAATAGGTGTTACAAACATTACAAGTGTTCCTCTGAAATCAATCAGTGTATCAAATAATAATATAGTCAACTCCACCAATGGAATAGCTGTAATACATGCTAATGTATCAGGCAACAAATTAATTAACATGAATGAAACAGCGATATTTGCAAAGAATGTGATAACTATTTATTTTCCTCTTGATGGAACATCAGTTATTGATAATAACAACATAACAAATTCTGCTTTTGGAATCACGATCAACAACTCTAACGGCAGTTTCTCTATCTCGCGCAACATTTTGACAAATGTAACGAACACATCAATATTGAGCAGTAACAGATCGCAGATTTTCAACAACACTATACGCAATTCTGATGATGCGGATAATGATGGGATAATATTGGTGTTTGGCGATAATAATATTATAACTGGAAATAATATGATAGACAATAACGGCACTAACAGTTCTGGCTCGGCAAAGGGAACAACGGCGATAACAGCCAGTGGAGGAAGCGACAATATAATTGAATATAATTTAATAAGAAATCTATCTGGAAATGGGGACGGCCCAACAATTGCAATCAGCGCAAAACATTCGCATAATAACAAATTCCATGGCAATACAATCATAAACACATCAGGAATCATAGCAGCAATATGTTTAGGAACAGAAAATTCAACAAACATCACTTTCTTAGAAAATTCTTGCTTAGATACTGGCTTAATAGGACTTTCTGCAGCGTTATATTCTTATAATTCCAAGAACATCAGCTCCATAAGCGATGACTTGCTTTCAGTAGATAATTACTCATTCGTTATAATAAATTCATCTGTAATGGGGCTGAATGCAACATTCAACAAATCAAAAGTTTATGTTGATGACAATTCAAGTCTTACAATAAAATGGTTTGCCGACGTCAATGTCACAAACATGTCAGGGGTTCCATTAAGAAGGGCAAGGGTTGCTGTATTCAATGGAACAAATGACAGAATTGAGAAGCAGTACACCCCAGCAAACGGAGTTTTAAGTTTCAATATCACAGAATATAGACAAAACGGCACTGGGAAATATTACGAAACCAATCACACGATAAACGCTTCCAAGTGGGGAGCCAAGAATACGACAGTATTCAACATGTCTGAAATCATGTTCGGAAATTCTGACGAGAGAAACCGCTCTGCAAGGATATATTACAACATCAAGCTTGATGCTGTGCCGTATCCTTGCGTAAATCTCTCGAATGATTCGACTTGGTACGGGGTTTCAGAATATAATGGCAATCTAATGCTGGATGATGATGACGTAATCCTCTGCAATGATACGTACTATTGGAACACAACAGGCGAGATGATAACATTCGACAATCCAGACTGGGGGATAGAATTAGACTGCAACGGCTCAACAATAATAGGAAACGGCTCTGGAACAGCGATTTACAGTAATTATCCTGAGAACAAGATATTATATTGCAGCTTATCTAATTTTACTAAAGGGATAGTTCTTGATAATAATTCATATTATGGCGAAGTAAGGTATAATTTATTAAATTTTATGGAATACGGAATTTATGATAATCATTCAGTAAGAGCACCAGCAAGTTATCGCAACTTCATCTATTATAATAAATTTAATAATTCTTATTTCGGAATAGCTTTATTAAATAGTTCTGACGGCATTGATGGCAATTTTTTCTACAATATTTCCAATACTTCAATAAAAATAATTGGAAATAATTCTGAAATTGCAGATAATGAGATGGTTGATTCTTCAGATGCTGATAATGATGGCGTTATTTATGTTGAAGGAAACAATAATGAGTTTACATATAATAGAATAAGAAATATTGACGGATTTTATATGGTGTTCTTGTACTATTCAAACAACTCAATGTTTACTAACAACATATTTGAGAATGTAACTGGAATGATAAGTTCTAAAATAGTGGCTATGCAACATTCATCAAATAATACCTTCGTAAATGATAGGATAAATGATAATGATAACTTTAACTATGAGCTTAATTTAGATTCATTAAATAACACAGTTATTAACGTTTCTTTTAATAAATCACAGATAAATGTTGTTGATTCAAATTCATTCTTATTCGTAAAGTGGTTCCTCGACGTCAAGACTGTTGAGTATCCGTCTTTGAATTTGTTGCAGAATGTTTCAGTGAATGCAACAAATGTTTCAGGGGCATCTGCATTCAGCAAATTAACAAATTCTAATGGTGATATAGAAAGGCAGAATGTCACAGAATTCATTGCAGTAAATCCTCTCGGAATTACAATATACGAATATCAGACCAACTACACAATCAACGCATCAAAAACAGGATATGTCTACATACAGAAATCACTCAACCTGACAAACAGCACAGAGATTGTCATGAGAATGCCTACAAGCCATAACGTTGTCGTTTCACAAGTTAAAGTTACGAAAACAACAGCAAACATAAGCGCTGCAACAACGCTCGAAGACAACATGACTCTGAATTACGGTAAAACATCAGCTTTAGGAAACATTTCGACATACGCAGGGTATGATTACAATTACACATTCAATATAACAGGGCTTACGGAAGGGACAAAGTATTATTACAACATAACTGCCTGTGATGTTTTAGGCAGATGCACAAGTACACAGAACTCCTTCATCACAGACAAAACTGTTTCAACAAGTGGAACAAGCCATGGTGGTGGTGGCGGAGGTGGAGCAGCGTACATAGCGCCTAACTGCACATCTACCTGCGATGCATGGAGCGCCTGCATAAATAACAAGCAGACCAGAACATGCCACTATGCAGGATTAAACTGTAAGCAGTATGATGAAATTGAAGATCAGGACTGCGCTATAGTTGAGAAGAAGCCAAATGTGTTGCCGCCGCAGCCGATTGTAACTCCAGAACTGCCTTCAGTAATCCCAATTGCTCATCCAGTTGTTGAGCAGCCAACGCAAGAGGTTAAGAAGCCATTCTCATGGACAGCAATGCTTTCAATAATTTTTGGAGTGCTTTTGTTGGGGCTGCTCGGAACATTAGGATTTGCCAGATATAAGCAAAAGAAAGAACAGCAGCCCTTGCAGCAAATTCAAAGACAGCAGACTATGGAATCTCTCACAAAAACTTGTGATGGCAAGACTGACCTGAAAGATTATGTCGATTGCGTTGAGAAGATGGGCTATCCAGACGACGCGATAAAGAGAAAGCTTGTCCAGAGAGACTGGGATGCTGACACAATAGTCAGGATAATGGATGAAGTAAAAAGGAATAAGCCGCAGTAATTCTAAAATAAAAAAAGCGAGGAGGGGGATTTTCGCTTAAAGACTCGAACCCCCGAGTGATCGCTGTCTACCTTTCATCGCATTACTGCTCAACACAGCGAATAGCGGATTAACTGCAGGCGATTGCCTTGGCCGCTTGGCTATCCTCGCTTAAACAGGAAAAACAGGATGTTTGTTTATAAAAGTTTCTACTCTAGATTCTTTAATATCCTTATGCCCATATCCTTCTTTTCCTTGCTGCTTAGCCTCTGTCTTATAGAACGCTGGTATTTCATGGCCCGCATGAACAATTCATCATTGTATCCTCTGGGTATGACATGAAAATGAACATGCCTTATTGACAACTGAGTTTCTGGCAGGAATGGCCTGAAATGCTGCCTTAAATCTGTACCTTCGCAGCCGATTGTTTCCATTAGAGCCTTTTCTACTTTTGCGATTGTGTTAAATACGTCTAATTTCTCAGAATCTTTTAATTCAGATAGGTCTGTAATATGCCTTTTTGGAACAACTAGAGTATGTCCTTTTGATAGAGGAAAATTGTCAAGCATCACAAAGCAATATTTAGTTTGAAACAGGATTCCATCTTTTTTATCGAATAGTTCACAAAACTTGCACATAACTGAGCCTGACGGGATTCGAACCCGCGACCTACAGCTTGCTTCTAATTTTATTAGAAGGCTGTCGCGCTATCCAGGCTGCGCTACAGGCCCATAACTATACAAAATAAGTAGTCTATTTATAAAGATTTTCTATGGCAGCCAGCTCTTAGGATTCTCAAGCTTCTGCGGCAAATAGTCAGAAATTACGAAGTTAAGCCCATGGGCTGCAAGCGCCTGCTGTTCTGCTCTTTTCTTTAACGTGACCATGTCTTTGAGTGCTTTCTGCCATTCTGGATAGTATTTGACAAACGGGTCATTCTTTATTCCATCCATGACTCTTTTTATGTCAACTTCTTTTAGTGGGTGTGTTGGAAGTTTGTAATCTATAATGTCCTTGGTAGTGATTCCGAAGAATTTTGCCTGAGGAACGCAGAAATATTTGTTTATGTGTGCTGCATTTCCAGAACCAACCTTTAATGTTCTGTAGATGTTAAGGAAACCGTATGGATCTCCGTCAGTAAATACATAAACTGGTATTTTTTTGTCATCTGCTAATCTTCTGATGAATCTTCGGCAGGCTCTTGTAGGAACTCCTCCAAGAGAAATCAAAATGCAGTTTGCAGTCTTCCAGTAAGCATGCTTTACCAATCTTTGGTACATACCTGCGGTTTCAATTGCGAGTATGAATTTTGCATTTGTTTCGAATTGAAGATGTTCAACAGAACTCGGAACAGAGTAAGCTCCTGTTCCCATTTTTGAGCAATCTATCTTTATCTCTTTTTTTGTATCAGGATCTATGTCTATGACTACTAGCTTTCCTGCAACATCCCCGCCCTTTTCTTCCGGAATGAATCCGAGCTGCTCTCTGTTAACCATGAACATTGCTTCGATATCATCCATAACAGTGTCTGATTCTGGCTGTTCATGGAATCTGGCTTCGCCCCAGTTTTTGGAAACATAATAAGCTTCTCTCTTTGTTGCGATGTCATCTGTCTGGACAAGCTGTTTCGATAATGAAAGCATTCTAAGAGTTTGAGCGAATGTCTTGACTGTGTTCACAGTCATTGTCCTTTCCTTGAACTGGTTGTCGAGCTCGAAATATCCTGATTTAGGATCATAAACAACATTCTGCAAGCTTCTGAGAGGCATCCTAAGCTGAGGCTTCTCCTTCTTCATTATCCTCTGATAAATCTCTGTTGCGGTTTTCTGTATCTTCTCAATTACAGGATTTTTCTCAGTCATCTTCCGAACCCTCCTCATCCTGCAGTATGCCTAGCTTCTCCTCATTCTCGTCATGCTCTACAGTTTCAAGCTCCTCTACATGCCTTGTATGCTCTAATATCTCTTTAAGATTCTCATTTATTCGCGATTCTTCCTTGTCAGACAACTTCAATAGTTCCTTCAGTGCGCTGCTGACATGCGGCAGGTATTTTTCTATGTAGCTCTTCTTATCCAAAGCATCCTGAACTCTGTGTTTTTTTCCAAGATAGCTTCCTAATTTCCTGCCACATTCCTGCAATGCGAGCTTTATTTCTTTTATGATTTCAGGATAATGAGCTATCGCTTCTTTTGCCTCTGATGTGAATGGAGGCCAGACAGATGCCAAATGAATAGCAACAACAACAGGGCCGTTCGGTATTGAGCCAGAGCTTTGCTGCAGCCCATAAGATTTCCATGAAGTCTGTATTACTGATTTTGTGATTGAACAGGCTCCTTGCTGATAAAGCAATGGAACCCTGTTGGCAAATCTCATTAATGTGATTGGTTCATCCTTCGGAAGCTGTCCTCCGTAAGCTATGCAGACTTCGATAACGAATGGCATTCCTCTGTATACGTCAGGAGATCTTGTTATTGATGTGTAAAATTCTGCAGGAATTTCTTTTTTCAAGCCCTTCTCAAGCAATTCTGACCCTATTGGTGATATGCAGTCTGTCGGCGGAGACATGATTTTTGTATCTCTTATTGCCTGTATCAATCTCTCTGCCATTTGCATGTTAACATCATCAGGCTTTGTTGATGGAGGAATTGCTGCCTTCTCGCAGATCTCCTTTACTGTTGTCGGGCCTACTCTTGAAAATTCATTGCCAAAAAAGCTCTGAAGCGTTCTGCTTTCAGTGTTTCTAAGCATCTTAAGCAGTATTCCAAGCTCCACGCCGTAAGGATGAGGCTTGATTTCTGTAGGCTCTTTCGGAAGAATATCCGTCGCTCTTGGGAAAATCATCTGCTCTGCCTTAGGAGTTGTGTAAATGATTGTGACATGGGGATTTACAATAGCAGTTTCTTTCAGATATTCATCAACACTCTGCACACCTTTCTGGTAGGTTGCCTCTATATCCAGTTCTATTCTTGTTCCGTGCTCCTTGTCCCAGTTTACAATCTCCTCTTTGATTATTTCAGGAGCATTTTTCTGAGTATCAATTCTTAATTCGAAGTGATGAGCAGGATCTTTTGGGCTTATTTTAGAAATAATCTTTGCAGGCCTGCCTGTAGTAAGCTGTGCATACAGCAGTGCTGCAGATATTCCAATGCCCTGCTGCCCCCTGTTCTGCTTCAATGTATGGAACTTGCTTCCATACAGAAGCTTTGCAAAAATGTTCGGAATCTGCTTCTTAACAATACCTGGCCCATTATCCTCAACAATAACCCTGAACCTGTCATTTTGCATATCAATAATCTCTACAGAAACCTCTGGAAGGATTTTTGCTTCCTCGCAAGCATCCAAAGCATTGTCAACAGCTTCCTTGACGACAGTCAGAAGAGCTTTTCTTTTGTTATCAAACCCTAAAAGATGCCTGTTTCTCTCGAAGAATTCAGCTACAGAAACTTCTCTCTGCTTCTCAGCCAATTTATGCGCTATCGCAGGCTCATCTTTAGGCATAAAATCAAATCTTTAGAAGTTGCTTTTAAATGTTTTGGTTTAGTTAATATTAAATATCTGGCTGCATATTCTTTTTTCATGACAATTCCTGTTTATCAGATTAAAATACCTCATTATCATGTCAGAACAAAGCCTGATTGGGAGTCAATAGGAAAAAAGATTGATAAATTGATAATAAATAATTTTCTCGGCAAGAAAATAGCAATCAGATGCATAAGTTCAAGAGAACACAAAGGAAAATCCATGGACGATCTGGTAAGAATTGTGAAGAAATCAGGAACAGACAGATACAGTAAGAGAAGAAAAGGCGACAGATATGAAAATATTGAAAATAAAAAAATTGATTTCTTTGCTTTAGATTATAAAGTTAAGAAAAATTCCGAGATGTTATGGCAGTTCATATGGTCTTTCTATGTCTTTCCAATCAAGTTCGGACATAAACCTGTGCGTCTGGATCTTGCGATAATCTACGATTACAATAAACTGAAGAAAGTCTATCACAAGTACAAGGGAAGAAAGGATGTCAAGAACGACGGTTTTGTATTCAAGGATCCCGAAAACAAGAAACAAGCCTTGTTAGGCATGATAAAAATATTGTAATTATTCTTTCCTTATTCCGGCTCTTTCTTCAAATTCTGCCATCTTCAGCTCTCTTCTCTTCTTTTCAAGCCAGGAGTAGACTGTCGAATGAGGGCTGCCTGCCAGCAAGCTTTCAATAGCTCTCTTCGCTATTGTTACATTCTGTATCTCGCCGATTATCGCAATCGTTTTTCCGTAAACTGATATGTGTGTTTCTGTCAATGACTCAATTGTTCGCCTTGATTTTCCGTCAGCGCCTATCACTCTGCCTTTCAGTCGCATCGCATCATTCTGCGATTTGCCTGAGTAATCCTGGATTTCAACAATTTCAAACAGATAATCTGATTTTAGAAGAAGCGTGGCTATCTGCGGATTGAATCCCCTGCCTATTGCTTTCACAACTTCTCTTGCTGTAAAAAGGCCGAGAGCATCCTCTCCTGTGATGAATACATCACCCTCTTGAGAGTCCACCTGCAGCTTGGAGTTAGTTGCTTCCTCTATACTTCTCTTAATCTCTCCCCCAACTCCAATCAGCACAGCAATCCTCTCTCTGGGGATTTTTATCTCATACTGATATTCCATAATACTAAGAATTTAGGCATAGGTTTAAAAATCTATTGACGTCGGAAGTAACATTTTCAGAAAACACTTATTTCTTCGTAATATACTTCCTTATATCTTCTTCTGATGTTTTTACGCCTATTTTATTGAAGAATCTGGCCATGTTTCGCACATCTCGCGCAACCAGTTCTTCAGAATTAGGGCTTTTCAGCAAAGTTGACTGGGAAAAATCGATAAATATGGGCTTTTCATGGTAGTTTAGGATATTGAATTCTGACAAATCAGCGTGCACAAGCCCTGCTTTATGCAGTTTTTTCATGTTGTCAAGGACTTCCTTGAAGAACTTTTTCGAATCTTTAGGAATGGCATCTTTCAGTCGAGGAGCTGGCTCAGAATCGCCTATGTATTCGAGCACTAGAATATTGTTTACGAATGCTATTGGCATAGGAACTGACACTCCTGCCTCTCGGGCAAGAAACAAGTTCCTGTATTCGCGCTGGGTCCAAGAGAATATTATCTTTCTGTTGTTGCGGGTCATATTTTGATAGCGCAAATCCTTTCTTATGTATTCAAACATTCGCTTGAATTCTGCATTTTCTATTCGATAAATCTTTACAATTATCTTGTCATTGCCTTTTTTTGCCAGAAAAACATTGGATTCTTTGCCAATCTTCACAGGGCCTACCAGCCCATCGATGTGTTTCTGGCTTATCAGCTTGAATAAGGTTCTTTCTGTGAAATTATCAAATACGTTCTGGTAGATTTTGAAGTCTGCTCTCCTGTGCTGCATATTCATAGTTATTATTGCATTATTTATATAGTCTTTGAATCATAATTTCAATATGGAAAATAATTAAATCCTACTTTGCACAAAATATGCCTTTTGCACAAAAAATAGGTAGAAGGCTTATAAAGCCTGAAAACGAAGTTTGAGCAGGAGTTTTTGTGCAAGATAGAAGGAAGAGTTGCACAAAAAAGGATTGAAAATGAAATGGAACCAAACCAAGGAAAAGTTTAAAAGCATATAATATTCAAACATAACTAATTGGGGAGGGCATAATATGGCTAGAGAGATAAAGAAAGTATTTGATTTTTTAGATAAAAAATTTCCTGATTATGTCACAAGGGAAGAACTTGAAACTCAGGAATTTGATAATGATACCGTTCAGTCCTGCAGAGCAACAGGATTGCTGGATGCTTATCATGATAATGCGGGAGGGAAAAGCACTTGGCGATTCAGATTAAACTCTTCGGGATATCAATTTCTTTTACAATTGCGGACACAAGAGGAGATTAAGTTAATGAGTGCTCATACAAAAGAAATGAAAGAGATAATAGTTGATTTCAAAGAGGAATCGTCAAAAGCGTCCCGAATAACAACAAAAATGATTTGGATAACAATAGCTATTGGAGCAATAGCAGCTGTTAGCGCACTAATCCAGGTTCTACCCATTATTCACCCGTGGTGGTCGACTTTGATTTCTGGAGGCAAAGCTTTGTGGTCTCAGATAGTCTCTTGGTTTTTATGAGTCTTAACCATTTCAGTCTTCGCACTGCTCCTATCTTGGCATTCTTGCGAAAGGTTTAAATATAAGACTATATACTCTAGAAGATACTGCTAGTGAATTATCGTTGGCACATGATATAACGGAGACTTAAAATGAATTCAAGCAAGTTGCAAGAGATTATGGAAAGAAAGGCGACAATAATTAAGAATCCAGAAATCTTTGAAATAGACCAGACACCAGATGAACTTGTTGAAAGGAGAGAAACTTCAGTCTTATTCGAAGAAGTTGCAATATTCCTGAAATACAGGAGTGTTCATAACCTGCTGTTGACAGGTCACCCTGGAACTGGAAAAACTGTTACAGCAAATTCCATTCAGGAACAAATTCCAAAATTCAGCGACGAGATAAATTCCTTTTTGGTAAACTGTAAAGACTTGACTCCAAATGAGGTTCTGTACAATCTGAATCCGACAATGCCTAAAAATTTAAGTTTCAATGATGCGATGTTTTATTTTCTAAAATCACTAGAAAAAGACACATTGGTATTCCTGGATGAAATAGACAAGGGGCGCAACATGGGTGATTTGTTATACAAGTTAAGCAGACCGAAAGAGATTTGCAAGGATTGTGATAAAAAAATAAATCTGGTGTTGATATCCAACAATCCGGTCTGGGAAGATGTTCTTGACGCATATATAAGAAGCTCACTGCAACTCACAAGGGTAATTTTCTCGCCTTACAATAAAAAGGATCTCATCAGGATAATGAAAAAAAGGATATCCAAGGGATTCATGGATCCAGCAGCGATATCCGAAGAGCAACTAGAAAAAATTGCGGATTTTGTTGCGGAACAAAGAACAGGCGATTCAAGGGTTGCCATCCTTGCTTTGAAGTATAGCGCAAGATTAGCTGAAAGGAGATTAAAAGACAAGATAGAGGAAGAGGACATACAAAAAGCAATAACTGAATCAATAAGAGACATAGAATCTTTCAGAATTGTCAGTTTAAGCAATCAGGATTTGTTTGCATTATATTCTTGTTTCACAACCAACCCTAATTTGGATGCACTGTATGATACATGCAATAATATTGCTAGGGAGATAACTGAAAACAAGGTAAAGCTACCAAGCAAGTCCACCTTTTTCAGGGAACTCTTGTATCTGGAAACGCAAGGGCTTATAAGAAAAGAAATTGTGGTAAATACTGAGGGGAAAACCCCCCACAAAGAAACAGTAATCCGACCCAACGTGGATAAGGGAATAGTTGACAATGAAATCAATTTGAGAATCGGTAAGATATCCGAGAATAAAAGATCATAATCTTAAGGAAGGAGAGAAATCTTCTCTCAGCTCCCCCAAGATTCATACATAATCAAATGGAAGCTGCGAGAATTTATAAATATTTGTAATGATTTCTCAATGAACCTCCTGCAGAGACAACAAATAAAAAATAAAACACGGAGGTGTTTTAGAATGGAAATAGACGTAACAACAAGGAAAGCCGTCAGAAGAGTTCTTCCGACGAATATAGAGTTGAACAATAGAGATAAGTTGAATAGAACAGAAATCTTTGTTCAGCTTCCAGATGTGAAAGAAGCGGTGCGTGTATATCAGCCAACACCCGATGAGCTAGGTATGCTCCACACAATAGAAGAGAAAGAGAGAGAAAATTTTCGGGAGTTCAGCAAACGATTCTCCAGTTTCAAAAGTATTTTGAATATTCAGAGAACTGCGACAGGCGTACTCACACAGAGAAAACTCGAAGCTCTCGATAGAATGCAAGAAATACCCGAATCAAATATTAGATTGATACATCAAGCACAGGCATGTCCTACAGCAGAAGAAATTAAATTACGCATACAAGATTTTATGAAAAGGAATCCCACCACTGATAACATACCTCTTCTTGACATGAATATGGCTGGGAAAAATAAGACTACGAATCAAGACCTTAAAGAAGTGCTATTCTGGTTGAAAGAAAATGGGCATATGAAGGTTGCATTTATTTTTAGAAGCAGCGCCCGTGTCGTTGAAGAATGGAATGGATATTTCAGAGCAATTGTAAGGAAAGATTTTGGCGAGGTATATATGTTTCAAGTACCAACAAAAATCGGCGAATTTGAAGGGCACATTCAGGCTTTTCTTTTCGGAGCTACAAAAGTAGCACACAGAACTGGCAAACCCTTCGCATACTTCGAGCCTTTGTTTTTGGAGCCGACATGGGAAATCAAGCCTCTTCGTAATGCTTCAGATGGGGTTGTTAAATATGATGGAATGACTCGCAAGGAATTTTTGGAGAATGATGGAAGAATTTCCTTAGTTGGTGCTTTTGCCAAATGGGATAGGGTAGTTCAAGCAAATGAATTATGCAGAACCATATTATCCGTAGAAGAAATAGAATCAATCCCTCAACTTCAAAAGGCGATGCGCTACTTCTCGTAGCGCAATATTATTTTTTATTAATGCATCATTAGCACACATGGTTTCATTTCTTGATAGTCTAATCTCTCTTAAGAGTTTATTTCTTTTCGAAAATGATATCTTATGTTCTACATAATCTTGTTCGACTTTCACAGACATATTATCAAAAAATAACGCCAACTGATACTCTATGTCCACATCTTCGACATAACTCATTCTTTTATACCTTTCTTTAGGATAATAACATAAGCCATATTTCCAGAATAATCTCCAGAAACCGGAATATACGCACCAGATTTACGAAAATCTCTTACATATTTCGGGTTTATTATCGCTTCAACTTTATTTGCTGTAAGTTTCAGCTTTTTCTTTTGAAAAATATCTGCTTCTGGCATACCTAGGTAATACCTAGGTACTTTATAAGCTTTTCGGCAAATATTTTTATATTAGGACATAATACCTGCACTTATGAACATCACACTTTTAGGCGGAGTTAATGAAATCGGCGGGAATAAGATTCTCGTAGAGCATAAAGGCACAAGAATTATGTTAGATTTCGGTATGAGTTTTCATACAGCTTATCAGTACTTTTCGGAGTTTTTGCAGCCTAGAAAATGCGCTTCTCTAAGAGACTTCTTTGAGTTTGGATTGCTTCCAGATATTAGGGGAATTTATCGTGAGGATTATGTTAAGCATATGGGCAGGCCTGCTGAAACACGCGATGTTGACGCAGTTTTCTTATCTCATTCTCATGCAGATCATGCACAGTATATACATTTCTTGAGAAAGGATATTCCTATATATTGTACCGAAGCTTCTAAGATAATACTTAAGGTTCTTGAGGAGACTGGGTCTGGAAGATTCACAGATTTCATTACTATGTGCGAAGCTTTCACGTTTAAACCTGCCGCCAGAGGAGGAGGGTTAGTTAGAGTTGACCGCAGGGCTGATGAATATGTTAGCGAGAGACAATTTCACGTAATGCAACCTGACAAGAAAGTGAAGATTGGAAGTTTGGAAATCGAGATGATTCCTGTAGATCATTCCTTGCCCGGCTCTTGTGCTTATATAATATATTCTGATGAAGGAAATCTTGTTTACACAGGAGATATCAGGTTTCATGGATATCATGAAGATTGGAGTGAAAAGTTTGTTGATAAAGCAGCAGAATCTAAGCCTAGATGGTTTCTTTGCGAAGGTACTAGGATAGATCAACTTGAAGGCAGCAGCGAAGAAGATGTTAAGAAAGAATTAAGCAAAATTATATCTAAAGCAAAGGAATTGGTGTTTGTAGAGCATCCAATACGAGATATAGATAGACTTAAAAGTATTTATCTGGCTGCTAAACTTAATGATAGACATCTCGTGATAAGCACTAAACAAGCATATCTGATTAAAGAATTGGGTGATCTGAGTCCAGTAAAGCTTTCTGAAGTGAAAATACTCATACCTCCTAAAGATTGGGGTTTGATATGCAAGCAAGGAATAGATTGTTCGCTGTTAGAGAAGGACTATGCTTCTTGGGAGAAAGAATTCATACAAGCAGATAACGCCATAACATGTCCAGAACTTCAAAAGAATCCGAAAGACTATGTAGTATCTATGAGCTTGTGGGCTCTGACAGAACTAGTAGACATACAACCTAAAAATGCGGTATGGATTAAATCATCTTGCGAACCATTCAGCGAAGAGATGGAACTTGATGAAGAACGCAAAAAGCACTGGCTAGAACATTTCAAGATAAAAGAGTACTCCGCTCATGCTTCAGGACACGCATCAGGCAAAGAGATACGAGCAATGATTAAAAAGATTAATCCAAAAGAGCTGATACCAATACACACAGAACATCCTGAGGCTTTCGTTTAAAATTTGTAATTTTTAGTGTATTATTTCTTACTGATATTGCGAATACAAAGCTATAATAACCAGTTATATCACTGAATTGAAACTCGAGTCTGAGTAGGGGTGGAGACAATGATTCAAGAACTAAACTTAGCAGATGTCAGAACAGTACGAGAGATATTGATGCATGGAAACGACAAAGAAAGAAAAGCAATGGTGGACAGAGTTTGTGCATTCATAGCAATTACAAATAAAATCTTAAAACCGTTTGAATACATGACCAAAGAAAGATTCTATAAAGAATTAACAAAAGATGGATGGAAAATAAAAGAACTATTCTTTGAAGGAGTACTTGAAGGAATGCCTGTTAAAAAATTCTTAACAATCACCCAAGAAATGTTCGGAAAGCGAAGAGACGAAGTAATAGACGAAGCAATGAGTCAAGGATACCTATTCAAACTAGAAGATGGAAAATATTACTTTTTATGAATCGGAAAGCCTTAATAAAAAGCCATGGTTAGCTATAAATTAAGGCTGAGTGGAACATCCAAATTGTATCTCCGATTTCAAAAAGTATATAAATGGGAGTTGATTTTTATTCAATACGGGGTGTAGGATGAAAAATTATAATTATAAGCTTTTTACTGAACCAGATTGTAAAGTTACAAAGCAGTTAATTTCCATACTAACCCAGAATAAAATAAGAGGAAGCATTATAGATTTAACTTCCAAAGAAGCTAATCGAGAACCTATCTCGTTCAAGGTATTGAATATTCCAACTCTGGTTATGTTTAACGAGAAAGATGAGGTTATTGAACACATATTCAGCGCTGGAGAATTAAAGGAATTTATTAATAAGCAATGAGTGCACTAAATCTCTTATAATTTATTTTATAGATATTGAAGATTTGTTTTTCTAATTTTTCAGAATAATAATTTACTTTTGTAATGTTATTTGTTTTCTTGTTCGAAATGATCCTATCTACCAATTCCTCTATCTTTGTAACCTGAGAAGCAGATATATTTTTAGGAAAAGGCAATAGTTTAAGATATTCTGATTTGACATTTACATCAGTATAATGTAATTTGTAGTATTTATTCATCATTTTAGAATTTAAAATAGCCAATAAAACTTTTAATGAACTGGAAGGCATTTTTGCAAAAATCATATTTGTAGAATTCATGCCAACGATTTTTTCTGAAGCCAGCATAACTTCTAGCCAAGGAGCACTTTCTTCAAGACTATTAGTTCTAATATACTGAACAACCAACTTTTCTTTATTTTGATAATTCTGTACTAAACCATCAAATCTTCCAGGTTTCAAATATCTATTCGGATTTTTGATTAGGTATTGTTCAAAATCATCGCCAAAGATTAATGGAATTTTTGTTTTTGTTTTAGTTACATATTTTTTATTTTTTCCAGTCCTTAATCCATATGAGAAATCATACGATTCTAATGCTGATTTTGAATTAGAATCAATCAGATTAACAAAAGTTTTTTCTTGATAATCTTGATACGGATACCACATATTTTCATCCCTTTTTATAAAATATGACCATTTAATAGAATACCTTTTTTTGATTTTTGGTTCTTTTTCTCTACATGTGTGAGGATCTACGTGAATGATTTCAACATCACTTTTTAATTCACTTTTCAATTTAGAATTTGAAACTTTTTTTAGGATAACTATATGACAACGGACATCCTTCGCATGAGGGAAAGGTTTGTACACATCTATTATTTTGGTGATTACTCCTTTGCTGGCAAAATAACTTCTGAATTTCCCAAAATTTATATTTGTTAACCAGCCATCTGGTGTAATAAATCCCAGATATCCTCCTTCTTTAAGATGTCTTAAAGCTAAAATATAAAATAACAAATAACTTTCAAGGCTTCCACGGGATGCTTCAGGAAATAATTCCCGTAATGATGTTTCTTCATCTTCTTCAAAATCCGCGCCGTAAGGAGGGTTAGTGATTATTACATCATATTTATCTTGAGGACTATTTTCTTCAAAATCAGTCAGACTATTCCCCCAAGAAATATTATTACTGAGTACAGGCAATTTTTTACTTTTACTATCCTCAGCTATTAAAGATAAACATAAGTTAAGTTTTGTAATTTCGACAGCTTTTGAATCCTTGTCTATTCCAAAAATATGATTTTTTATTAATTTTTCCTTGTCTGTATACGTCAATTCTTTATTTTTGAAATCAAATAGCAATTTAAGAGAGGTTATCAAGAATGAACCCGATCCACATGCAGGATCTAATATTTTGATAGAATCTGTTCCTTTTTTTTCTAGAACCTTTAATACAGTATTTTCAACAATTGTCATCACTATATGACTGGGAGTATAGTAGATTCCCTCTTTCTTTTTCTTCGGAGTCTTTTTGCTATGCTTTTTTGCCTCACTTGCTACTTGACCCAGATATTCTTCATATACTGTTCCCAATACATCTATGGGTATTACGCTAAAGTCAAATTTAATCTTCTTGTTTTTTGAATAATTAAGATGGTAAAGTATTTTTTTAATTAGTTTCGCTTCTATAACTAAGGAACTATTTATATTTTTGAATAAATGTCCATCATATTTACTTTCATATTTAATAAATAATTGTTTTAAATAATTTTTTTTCTTTGTTTCATCAATTTCTCTAGAAAGTTTTAAGGTTTCATTATTCATATACCCTTTATCTTCACAATTTCTAATAAAAATAAGTCTATTTAATATTTCCAGAATATAGTCCTCTAATTGATCTTGATTTAAACTTCTATATTTTTTATGAAGGCTATTGTACATCAATTTACGCCATTCTAAAATCTCTTCCATTAGAGCGATA
>CAIVOO010000088.1 GCA_903907555.1 uncultured archaeon
ACTTTTAATCAAAAATCATAATTTCATCTCAATCTCACAGGACACAGGACCTCTTGACGCAGAATATATAAATGAGATTAAACTACTATTTCTTAATTGATTCGACATAAGAGGTGATTATGATGAAGATTGTTTTAACAAATCATGAGACAGGATTGAACCCATCTGCAGAAGAATTATCACGCACAATTCTCGCCAGGATAGGCCTGGAGCCGCGCAAATCAGGCTCTACAGAGAATATGCACAAGATTCTCCTGGAATTATACGAAAAAAGCAAGATTGCAAACAGGGAAAAGAAGCCGGAAGCAGCAATAATGACTGTCGAAGAAATGGCGTTGCATGCAGGCATTACAAGGCAAACCATGTATGATTATCTTAAGAGATGGCTTGATTATCAATTAATATCGAAAGCCAGCTATATCAAGGATTCCAAGGTCATAATAGGCTATAAATTGAACGGAAACACTCTGGAATCTGCATTTGACAAAGCAATTCAATCTGTTTCGAATAATCTCGATATTACAAAGAAATATATCCAAGAGCTTCAGAAAATGGTCAAGAATGAGAAAATAAGCGCTTCTATGACGAGTAACAGTTTAGAAGAAAATTAATTGATAAAAGATTATAATTTTTAATTTTTGGATATTATACTTTCTCGGCATAATACACTAATTAATACGATTAAATAATTTAAGCATTCGATAAAATATCTTAATTAATAGTCTATTTAAAAAGAAAACATCAAAAAGTGAGGATTAGAGGATGAAAACAAAAATTCTTATAGTTAGTTGCTATTGAAAAGTGGATGGTATACATCTACGAAAAAAAAGTGAAAAACAAGTATGGGAAGGAGTATAAGTACGGCTACCTCTGCGAGAGCATCAGGACAGTAGATGGAAAGTCTTCCCACAGGGTAATCAAGTACTTGGGCAAGAATTATGATGCAGATGATGTGCTGAAGAACGCAGAAAAGTATATGCAAGAGTATGAAAAGCACAAAAGTGAGATAAGCACATTTGTTAATCGAATTAACATAGATGACATAGAACTGAAAACTAGCGATGAACTTTATTTCGACATAATATCCCACATTCTCATACAAAACAAATTCATGGAAGAAAATAGCACATTCGCCAAGAATAACATCTGCGTGAATCCGAAAACTTATTCTGTAAAGATTGACGGCAAGGAAGGCGAAGTAAAGATAGGAGCAGATACTGTCGACGGAGAATTCCTAAAGAACCTCCATCAGCAGGTCAAGGCGATGAAAGGAGAGATAAAGAAAGAAGATTTCGGGTATTAGTTTAAAGGGAATATTTCCCTGATCTTTCTGTTTTTTCCACTTTTGTTCAGCCTGCCTATGTAGCAGGGATTATCCAAAGTTGTTTCCACAATAAAATAAGTTTTGCCTTTATGCTTGACTTTTCCGTCGAGAACCATGCCTTCCGGCGCGACCCTGTTATTCTCGAAATCCAAAGGAACGCCGACATTCACATGATTCTTGTATGTGATAAACACAGGATTAACACCGATATAAGTAAGCAAACTTGCATAAAGAACTGATTTATCCTTGCAATCGCCTTTTCTGTCCATCAAGGTTTTTATCGGATTCTTTACATAATCCATGTCACCCTTCGGAAGACCCCTATCATCATATGCGATTGCAGTCTGCACAAAACAAATAAGCGCCTGTGCTTTCTCTTCCAAAGTAAGGTAATCCTCTGATATTTTGCCAGCCAGGATTCTCAGCACTTCATTGTCCCTCATTACATATTTAGGATAGTCATGGCTCCTGTTAACCAGGATATGCTCTGTTGTTGTATGCGTCAGGGTGTTCGATTCCCCGTCGAAAGAATCGCTTTCTGTAACGCTCTTGCTCTCTTTTGATTTTATGTGCCTCTCAGTCTTTCCTTCAGAAACGTTGATTGAAACATCAACATGTTTGGGCTTGACATACCTTATTTCAGCATCTTCATGAATCACTCTAGTGCATCTTCTAATTCTTACATCTTTCTTTTCGATTATCCTGCAGGTTCCTTCCTTTTCTTTGGCCAGCGCCTGCTCAATCTGC
>CAIVOO010000089.1 GCA_903907555.1 uncultured archaeon
CAACTGCAGAGACTGGAAACATAACATTCAAGTCATTGCCTTACAACATTGCAAGGCCTGAAGTCGAGCAGACAAGCTCGTTTATTTACATATTTATTGCGATATTAATCGGAACAGGGCTTGTGTTGCTGATAATCAAATTCGGGCAGTTCAATCTATGGAGGCTTTGGTTCTTCCTGAGTGTATTCATAACATTGACTGTATCTTTGGCAGCATTCATTCCGCAGTTCGCTGCAATAATCCTTGCAGTGGGATTTGCCGTATGGAAGATATTCCGCCCGAACATTTATGTCCACAATCTTACAGAAGTTTTCATCTACGGCGGATTAGCCGCGATATTTGTTCCAATAATGAATATGTTCTCTGTGTTCATGCTCTTAATACTAATTTCTGGCTATGACATGTATGCTGTCTGGAAGTCAAAGCACATGATAAGCATGGCAAAATTCCAGACACAATCAAAAGTCTTCGCAGGGCTTCTGATACCTTACGCAAAGCCAGAGACAGCCAAGCTACGCGTGCCAACCCCGCATAAGACATTCAAGCATGTAGAAGTCCAAAGAAGAGTCAAGACAGCAGTCCTTGGAGGAGGAGATGTAGGATTCCCACTAATATTCACAGGAGTCGTAATGAAATATCTGATGCTCCAATATCCAGCCTTTATAGGATTCTTATTATCGTTGATTGTAACATTATTCGCAACACTTGCATTATCAATCCTGTTATTCAAAGCGCAGAAAGACAAATTCTACCCAGCAATGCCCTTCATAACAGCAGGATGCTTTGTAGGATATGGAGTTGTGTGGCTGATAACTTTGCTAATATGA
The DNA here is from genome assembly GCA_903907555.1 of uncultured archaeon. Taxonomy (GTDB): domain Archaea; phylum Nanobdellota; class Nanobdellia; order Woesearchaeales; family CAIVOO01; genus CAIVOO01. The sequence continues at coordinate 828 of CAIVOO010000089.1, forward strand.
GCGATAAAATAATCTTCAAAGAAGATGAAGAAAAATTCTTTCAGAAATGCATAGAAAATAACAGCATCCCTAAGAATGATGCATTGAAGCAGATTGTTTTTAAGCGTTTAATGAAAGATTTTGATGAGAAGAGAATTTATTCTGAACAGGAAGTCAATGAAATTATAAAGAAGCACTTCGAGGATTACACAACATTGCGAAGAGAGCTAGTCAATTTTGGGTATATGCAGCGTGATTCATTGAAAGGCGAATATAAAGTTGTAAAGAAAGAATTAACTAAAGATGATTATCTGAAAAACACTTTGCTTAAAAGGGCTGCTATATCAATAAAAATTCTAAAGGAAGACGAATAATTCTGGCAAACATTTAAAAACCAATCCCTCATTTTCTATGTCGGGTAGAATAGGCCGGGAGTGTAGCTCTCTCCTGTCACTGTAAGCGAGCTTTATGCAGGGCCGAAGCATCTGGAGCGGCGTAGTGGTTTATGCCAGGTCCTTTTCACGACTGTGAGATTCTGTCCTGCAGGATTGCTGTATTGGGAACCGTGTCAGGCTGGGAACAGAGCAGCACTAACCATTGCAGTCGATGCTTGCGGGGGCGCGGAGTTGAGAACTGATTGGGATTCACCTGGTGTAGGTCATTGCGTCCATCCAGGTGCGCTTCTGCCCACTTATAATCAAATGAAAGCATTACTTATTATTGACATGATTGTCAGGGATGTGAAAAAAAGGAGCGATAGAAAGAGTCTAATAAGCAATCAATTAAAATTAATTCTTGCATTCAAAAAAGCAAAACAAAAGATAATCCTGGCAGGCGGAGATAAATCAGGCAAACCGTCAAAACACGTAAATCCCGTCATGCTGCGCCTCTGGGGGCATGAAGAATCAAAAAATCCTAAAGAAAACAAGGTCATCCCAGAATTGTTGAACTCTTATTACGACTATTATATCAATAAAAAAGGGTATAGTGCATTCTTCAAAACAAAACTCGAATCGATTTGTAAAAAAGAAAAGATAAAAGAGATTTATCTTGCAGGAATCTATTCAGGAGTTTGTGTTTATTTCTCAGCAGCAGATGCTGCGATGCGAGGCATACTGCCAATCCTTGTAACTGATGCGTCAGGAGCGCCTAATAAAAAATTGCATAAATTAAACATATCAAGATATACAGATATTTTAGGTCCTGCAATCACGACAAATAAAGTATTAAAGAAGTTACATTAACTTACTAATATCGCCGGCTTTCCTGGCATTGCGTTCTTCGCTTTTGCTTCTTTGGAATCCTGCGCTTTGATAACTTCTACTTCACAGCCAAATGTTGATTTAATATTTTCAACAGCGCTCTTCAATGCTTTATGTTCATCTTCCTGTCCAACGATTCGTTCAGGAATCTTATCAATTATTCTAGGCAGTGATTTTGTTATTTCCTGCCCGTATCTCTTCAAGTCTGTAGACATAACTGCCTTCAAAATCTCGCCAATATTCCTTGTAGATGCTATTTTCTCTTTTACGATTTTGAAAAGCTCGTATTTCCAAGGCTCTGAAACAAAAAGCATTATTTTCTTAGGATTTTCAATCTTGGCAAGCTTCAGAACATCTCTTATGTCATAGACAATCGCATCGATGAACTTTTCTATCTGCTCGAAATCAGGATTTATCTTTTTCACGTCAGCCTTCGGCCATTTCTCTGCAGAGATTAATGTCTTGTTGCCTAAGGAATGCCACAATTCCTCTGCTGTGTGGGGCGCGAAAGGGCAAATCATTTTCAATAAATCCTCAAATCCTTCTTTCGTCGGATTTTCAATCAAATAATCTGCATATCTTGTCAATTCAATAATCGCAAGATTGAATTTCAGAGCATCAAACAGTTCTGTGTACTTTATTATTGCGCTATTCTTCTTATGTTCATCTCTAGCATCTGGCTTCTTGAACTTCAATTCTGATATCTTCCAAATCTTTTGCACAAACCTAAAGCTTCCCTCAACTCCCTTGTCAGACCATTCCATATCTGATTCAGGGCTTGCAACAGACATCAAAAACAATCTTGCTGTGTCAATTCCGTATTTTTCAGAAATATCTGTCTGATAGACAACATTCCCAAAACTCTTGCTCATCTTATGCCCGTCTTTGTAGACTATTCCCTGATTGAAAAGTGCATTGAATGGCTCGTCAATCTTTAACATTCCCAAATCTCTCAAAGCCTTTGTCCAGAAGCGCGAATAAATAAGATGTCCGACAGCATGCTCTATCCCGCCGATATACTGATCGACAGGCATCCAGTATGCAACTTCCTTCTTGTTGAATGCCTCTTTATTATTTTTTGGCGAGCAATAGCGCAAGAAATACCAAGATGAATCAACAAACCCTCCCATAGTGTCTGTTTCCCTTCTTCCTTTGCCTCCGCATTTCGGGCATTTCACTTCAACCCATTCTTTGACATGATTCAAAGGATTTCCTTGTTTAGAAAAATCAACTTTTTCAGGAAGCTCTAGCGGAAGCTTTTCTTCAGGAATCATCCCGCACTTGTCGCAATATATTATCGGAATTGGAGTCCCCCAGTATCTCTGACGGGAAATCAGCCAGTCCCTAAGCTTGTATTGTGTAATTTGCTTTCCAGAACCTATTTTTTCAAGATGTTTTGTGATTAAGCCTATCGCCTCTTGATTTTTTTTGCCTGTGAATTTCTCAGAATTGATGAGAATGCCGTCATCAGTGTATGCTTTATCGCCGTTAATATACCAATTCCACACTAAAATATTATTCTTTAAATTCAAGAAATTGGCAACATCTTTTTTGCTGACCCACTGCCCTTCATGATTCTCAACATCTTTTTCTTTCTGTTTGATGTATTTGTCTGAGCCTAATTCGACAATGAAAGCTTTCTGGTATGAATGTCGGTTTACATCTTTATGCCTTGCAAAGAATATTGATTCCATCTCATAGCCGACAGGCTTTACTGATTTTATGTCTTGGTATCCTGATTCTTCCATAACCTCTCTTACAACAGCCTCTTCAGGAGTTTCACCTTTCTCTATGCCTCCAAGAATAATGCTCCTCCAGCCGAACTTTTTCCAGTCTAGCAAGAAATATTTATCTTCTTTCCAATGCTTTACAATTCCAAATACTGCTTTTCTTTCAGCAATTGGCTTATCTTTCCTTACAGCATCTGGCCCTTCAGTAGTTTCAAAAAACGGTGCAATCACTTGCTTTATCAGGATATTGTATTTTTTTGCGAATTCAAAATCCCTTTGGTCGTGTGCAGGAACAGCCATTACAGCTCCTGTTCCATAATCTGCTACGACAAAATTTGCAGCATAAATAGGAACTTCCTCTTTTGTTAATGGATTGATTACATAGCTTCCCAAGAAAACTCCTTCTTTCTCTTTTTCTTCGTCTGTCTGGGCTTTCTTTGCAAGGGCTTCGACTTCTTTCTTGTTTTTTACAGTTAGTTCGCCAATCAATTTGTGCTTTGGCGACACTGTGACAAAAGTTACGCCGTAAATAGTATCAGGACGTGTAGTAAATACTTGTAGCTTATGCTTGCTTCCTTTTATCGGGAAATCAATCAATGTCCCTTCGCTCTTTCCAATCCAGTTTCTCTGAAGGTGCTTTATCCTTTCAGACCAGTCAAGCTTGTCAATATCATTAAGCAGTTCATCAGCATAATCTGTTATTTTCAGGAACCACTGCTCCAAATCTTTTTCAATAACATCTGTATCCTCATGACGCCAGCATTTTCCGCCGACAACTTCTTCATTTGCAAGCACAGAATTGCATGCAGGGCACCAGTTTACAGGAGCTTTTTTCCTGTAGACTAATCCTTTTTCTAAGAATTTGAGAAAGAAATATTGATTCCACCTGAAATAATCTGGCTTGTGAGTCGCAAGAGTCCTGCTCCAGTCATAGCTGTTGCCCAAGGCTTTCATGTATTCTGTTATTGTGGCAATGGCTTTTTCTGTGTAGACTTTTGGATTTATTCCCTGCTTCTTTGCAGCATTTTCTGCAGGCAAGCCGAATGAATCAAAACCCATAGGATAGAGAACATTGAATCCATTCATTCGCTTGAATCTTGCGACAGCATCTCCTATTGTGTAATTCCTCACATGCCCCATGTGCAGGAATGAAGCTGATGGGTAAGGAAACATCTCCATGCAGTAGAATTTCTTTTTCTTCGGGTCCTCAACAGACTTGAATATGCCTTCCTTCTCCCATTCCTTCTGCCATTTCTTTTCTATTTCATTATAGCTGGGCATAGAGCAAAGATAATAATAACAATATAAAAAGCTTTAGCTTAGCATCTGCTCAGGTATTGTCGAAAGTTCAGATAACTTTAGAATTTCTTGAACTGAGCTGCTGTATCTATGAGGTCAACATGCCCGATAAGCATTGCCCTGCAGCAGTATCTGTCCAATCCTAATGAATCGAGTATCTTTTTCTTGTCCTCGCCTTTCAAGGACCTCTCCTGGAACGATTCCCAGAGGTGTCCGATTGGTTTTCCGCATGAAAAGCATCTTATTGGTATTATCATTTGTTCACCTGTAAGATTTCTGTATCTTCGCCCTGGCGTTTCCGCCTGTGTTTGGCTTTCTCGGCTCTCTCTGTCTTACATCTGCAACAAGCAGTGTCCTGTCGTATTCGAGGAATCTCTGCTTTAGCTTGTCGTCTTTTGTGTATTCAACCAGCGCCTTTGCAATTGCAAGCCTTCCTGCATCTGCCTGCGAAATAACTCCGCCGCCCATTATCTTTAAGTTAACATCAACGTGATCTGAAACATCTCCTGCCAATATCAGCGGCTCCCTAATCTTGAGTCTTGCCATCTTTGGCTGGTAATTGTCAATTAGCGTCTTGTTTATTCTGACAGCGCCTTTTCCATCGGTAATAGTCGCTCTCGCGATTGCCCTTTTCCTTGTGCCGCTTGCTGTTACAGTTTTCATATTTTCGCTCCGAGATGCTTGCTTATCTCGCCAATAGTCACATAATTGACTGTAGCAAGCCTAGAGACATTTGCCTCTTTTAGTGTTTCAAATTTCTTATTTTGAAGTTGAACAGGAACTCCGATATAGCATTTTACTCTTTTGAAAGCCTCTAATCCGCGCGCTTTCTTGTAAGGAAGCATTCCCCTGATCACTCTCTTGACCATCCTGTCAGCAGCTCTCGGGAAGAACGGGCCCTTGTAAGGGTTCCTTCCGAAATCTTTCTTCTGCTTGGATCTTGCAAAAACCATTGCCCTTTTTCCGGATATGATTGCCTTCTCGCAGTTTACTATCTCCACGATTTCGCCTAACATAGCTTTCTTGGCAACCTGTGTTGCCATTCTTCCTACAAGCAGGTCTGTCGCGTCAAGTAACATTATCCAATCACCCTTACTTCGCTTGATTTTGGCTTCTTTTTCATAAGCTCTTCAATAGTGAGTGTGCTTCCCTTGACGCTTGCAACCTTTTCCCTTGCCTGCTCTGAGAATTTCCATGCAGCCAAAGTTACTTTATGGTCCAAGCTTCCTGTGCCCAAAACCTTTCCAGGAACAACAACTATCTCATTCTCCTTTGTCGAGACATTAATCCTTGCGAGGTTAACCTCTCTTCTCTGCCTTGACGGCTTCTCGAGATCATCTGCTATCCTGCCCCAAAGATTAGACTTGTCTTTATATGAAAGCAGCTTTAGCTCTCGAATGAGCTTTTGCAAGTTCTCGTTTGTTGGTCCTGTTCGATTCATGTTCTTTATTATGATGCGGGAGGAAGGAATTTCCCAACCTTCCCTTTTTGAAAAGGCTGATTTGAACCCTCGCAGGCACTAAGCCATACGGACCTCAACCGTACCCATTTGACCAGGCTCTGGCACTCCCGCGATGTACTTACTTCAGTTTTTCCTCGAACTCGTCAAGCTGTTCCTCGACGATTTCAACAGCCTTGGCGACTATTTCTGCGCACTCGAGCTGTCCGAATGATTCGACGAAAAATATGAAATCCTTGTCACTCTCATTGAGCTTGACCTGTCCGCTTGATTCATCAACGCATGCGCCGCACAGTATGCAGTCCTGCGGATTTGCAGCAACTAATTTCTTGCCCTTGACTTCAAACACTTTGGTCGGGCACACCTTAGCCACTGCTTCTGGGTTCTCGACATTTTTTATTTCGATTACCGGATTGTATTTGTAAAATGTGTGGGCTGGGCTCCATTTTGCGTGCTCCTTTCCTCTTCCGAGGATTGCGGTTGCCTCAAGCTCCAGCTCCTGGTTTTTCAGCAATTTGACAATTATCATTTCAGGATAAACTGATTTTATCGCAGGATCCTTGAATTTGAGCTCTGATGCGTAAACTGTGCAAGGCCCTTTTGCTTTCAGCACTGCTGTAACCTGGCATTTTGCGCATCCTTCCTTGCTGCACGTGCACTTGTCAATCGGCGTGTATCCCTTCAAGTCTGTCTTGAGAGGAACCAGCCCAAGCCTGTGCGCAATTATCTCATCGTAAAGCACTGAGTTGTTCTTTCTGATCTCAACAGTCTCAATTGCCAGCGTCGGGACTTCATCTACAATTGTGCGCCTCAATGCATTTGCGAATGCAGGCGTGCTGTCCTTTAGCAAAAATGATAGCTTCTCTTTTTTGTCATGCAATATTTCTATCTGCATTTTTACACCCTTCTTCCCCTTTTTCCGCCTTTCTTCCTGCAGGTGTCGTGAGGTATTGGGGTAACATCTTCGATGACTCCTATTCTCATTCCAACTCTTGCGAGCGCCCTGATTGCTGCCTGAGCGCCTGGCCCAGGAGTTGTCGGACCGTTTGGGCCGCCAGGACCCTTGACTTTTACATGAACTGCATTTATTCCGCGCTCCATCGAAATTTCTGCTGCTTTTTTCGCAGCTGACATTGCTGCTGTCGGCGAGCTTTCAAGCCTGTGGGCTTTTACAATCTGCCCTCCTGACGAGCGCGCTATGCTCTCTGTTCCTGTTATGTCAGTGATGTGTATAATTGTGTCGTTGTATGATGCGTAAATGTGGCAAAGCCCCCACCTGATTGTCGGCCTCCTTTCCTGCTGAGGCTGCTGCGGTTGTTCGACCTTAACCTCTGGTTTTGCTGCTTCTGTTTGCTCTGCCATTTTTATTTATTGTCTCTCCTTTGTCTCGGCTTCCTGTTTCTTCCTGGATTCTTGCGAAATTCTTTCTTCTCTTCCTTTTTTGTCTCTGTAGCTGCACCAGAAACTTCTGGTTTTTTGACAAATCTTTCTGGATGATTCGGATCTGAGAATCCTGATTTCGACCTGAAACCTATGAATCCTTCCTCAGCTACCGAAACTATGTATGATGGTGATGTGACAACCTTGTCCCCGACTCCAATGTGGCCGTGCACGACAAGCTGCCTTGCCTGCTTCATTGATTTCGCAAGCTCTTTCCTGTAAACCAATGTCTGCAATCTTCTTTCGAGTATGTTTTTTGTGTCAATGCTTAATGCGTCTTCGATTGCTGCTTCTGCTTTCAGCAGCCCGAGTTTCTTTAATTTCTGGATAAGCTGTGTTCTTTCCAATTCAAGCTGCCTGCTTCCTCCCATGACTAATCTTTTGGTATTGTGCTTTATTTTTCCGGCAATTGAGGCCATCTTCCATATCTCTTGCTTGTTGACTAGACCGTAATCTTTCTTAAGACCTTTTTCTGCTTCAATCCTCGCTCTCTGGAATGGATGCGATGGTCCCTTGAATTTTTTCCTGATTCTTCTAGTGTCTCCCATTTTGTTTTTTCTCGTTAAATGCTAATTATTTTTCGCAAAACAAAATGGACCCAGAAATTTTGCAAAAATTTCTCGTGCCCATTTACTTGCCTTCCTTGGCAGATGCTGCTGCCTTTGCTGTCTTTGAGCGCGTGACGCCCTGGACTTTTCCCTTGTTCTTTCTGAAGTGCGATTTTGTGCTCTGCCCCCTGACAGGCTGTCCGAGAGAGTGTCTTACACCCTTGTAGGACTTGATCTTCTTCATCATTTTTATGTCGTTGTCTGTAATGAATGTGAGATCTGAAGAAAGAAGGTGCTTGTTCAGCCCGTCTTCAGGGTCTGACCTTCTGTTAAGCATCCAAGACGGAATCTGATATTTTGTAGGATTGACAAGAACATCCTCTATCTTCTTTAGTTCGTTATCTTCTAGATTTCCTGCTTTTTTCACAGGGTCAAGGCCTGCTTTAATGCAGATTGCATTAGACATCATGAAGCTAATGCCTTTTATTTTCCTTAAAGCCTGAGAAATAGGCTTATTTCCATCCAAATCGGTGTTTATTACCCTTACAATGTGATTGAACTGGTGTTCTGCCATTTTTAGTACAATAAAGCTCCGAGAAATAAGATTGACTCATTTCCACCCTATAGTGCGCTCAATTTCTTGAACTCGGGCTTATTGTTGATGTGATTGAAAATGGATAGTTTATTTATAAAACTATCTTTGCTCTGTTCCGAAACCCTTTCTTCGAAATCCTCTTGACTTCTTTCCTGCTTTTGTCAGTCCCCTGAAAACTCTTCCTTTATGCTGTGCAACCTGTCTTAGCTGCTTGCTTGCAAGAACTGAAGGATGAGTCCTGTCGACGAGGATGACTTCATACCAGTAATGGTTTCCGTCCTTTGCTGCAAAATATGAGTTAAGAACTTCGCAGTTCGGGTATGCTTTCACAGCCCTCTGCTCCGCGACAACTTGATATGAGCTTCCCAAATCCAATCTCATTGACATTGCAGCAGACCTTCTTCCACCTTGAACTTGCTCTCTCCTTCTGCTTCCCCTTTTCAGCCTTACTCTGACGAGGAAAACTCCCTGCTTTGCCTTGTATCCTAATGCATGAGCCCTGTCAAGTCTTGTCGGATGATCGATTCTTGTGGCATTTGATTCTGCTCTCCACTTGATTAACCTGTCTTTCCAGACTGCAGAATCTGGATTCTTCCATGCTTTCTGTAAATATTTGTATAGTGCCATTTTTGACTCCGAGATATGTATAGAACTCAAGACTAGCTTGAGATTCAGGGCGCGTTAGCGTTGTCCTACATTTCTCGAGAAGAAGGAAAAAGAGGTGGTTTAAAAAGATTTGGTTTTAAAACTAAACCTATATATATCACCTTGTCTCTCTTTTTCTTAAAAAGGGGGTGTTGAAGGTTTCTTCAATACTATTACGGGTGGTTTAAATGGATAGAGAGTATCTTATTGGCGTGGAAGTCAGCTCTAGCAAAATAGAGGCTGGATTAGTCGATTTGAACGGAAAAGTCATTAAAAAAATCATTATGCCCACAGATGTCAAGAAGGGCAAGAACAAAGTCTGCGAGAATATCATTTTTGCGATTGAAAAAATAAGCAAAGACAAAATTCTCGGTATCGGCATCGGGATGCCTGGGCCTGTCGATTCAAAAAGAGGTATAATAATCAATCCAAATTTTCCAGGATGGAAAAATGTCCCGCTGAAAAAAATAGTTGAAGACAAGCTGAACATAAGGGTTGCTGTCGAGAATTCTGCAAACTGCTTTACAATAGCTGAATACAAATGCGGATTCGGCAAGAAGATTTCAAACATGGTTGGAGTGCTTGCCAATGAAGCAATCGGTGGCGGGATAATGATTGCTGGAAAAATCTATCGGGGGGTTGCAGACAATGCAGGCGAGATAGGGCATATGACTATTGTTGACGACGGAATGAAATGCAGATGCGGCTCCACAGGCTGCCTCGAGGCATACAGCTCAGGATACGCAATTATTGATGCTTACAGGAAAGCAAGCAAGAAAACAGTTCCAATAGAAGAGATTGTCAATCTTGCAAAGAAAGACAAGCGAGCAAAGAAGATAATTGAGCAGGCAGCATATTACTTCGGAATAGGATTGGCTAACATAGCAAACACACTAAATCCTGAGATGATAGTTGTCGGCGGAACAGTGGCAAGCGCCAAGGGATTCTTCGAGATAGCAGAAAAGGAAATGCAGAAAAGGACAAAAGTACTGACAAGAAAAGTCATTTTAGCCAGAGCCTGCACAGAAGATTCAGGAATATTGGGAGCGAGTTCGACTGTTTTTTAATTTTTTATTGTTAATGAGAATACTTCGGCTTTCAAGCCGAAGATGTGCCAATAGCACATTGATATTCGAAGTTAACTTCAAAAACCTAGGCGTTACAATGGAACATAAGTATTGTTATCGTAATATATCTCGGCATTTATGCCGAGGTTTTTGATTCTCGAATATATAAAAAGTTATAAACCCGAAAGCTAATTTTATCTCTATGATTCTGAAATACCTGAAACTGCAGAATATTAGGAGTTATGTAGAGGAAAACATAACCTTTCCCAAGGGAGCAGTTCTTTTGTCAGGCGACATAGGCGCAGGAAAATCAACCATTCTATTAGCTATTGAATTCGCTTTATTCGGAATCCTAAGAGCAGAATTATCAGGCGATGCATTGCTCAGGAATGGAAAGAATAATGGAAGCGTTGAGCTTTGCTTTGAAATCAACGGCAAGGACGTGATAATCAATCGCACCTTGAAACGAAGCAAGGATTCTGTAAAGCAGGAATCAGGATTTATTGTAATGGACGGCAGGAAAACAGAGCTGACGCCTGTTGAATTGAAAACAAAAATTCTCGAGTTGATGGGATACCCTGACGAATTAGTCACAAAATCTAAATCTTTAATCTACAGATACACTGTCTATACACCTCAAGAGCAGATGAAAAACATACTTTTTGAGGATGCAGATGGACGCCTAGAAACATTAAGAAAGATTTTCGGGGTTGACAAATACCAAAACATAATTTCAAATGCTGAAATCATATCGAAAAAGCTGAAAGACATGAAAAAGGAGGAGTCTGGAAAGATTTTTGATTTGAATGACAAGATTTTATTGCGTGAAAAAATCAAAAAAGAGATTTCTGAAAAGGAAAACATAAAGAAATCAGCCAAGGAAAGGCTAGATTCAGAAAAAACCAAAGTTCTCGAGAAGAAGAATCGGCTTGCAGATATTGAAAATAAGCGCGAGGAAAGCACAGAACTGCAGAAAAAGCTGTCAACCATTAAAGCAGTGATTGAGCAGAAGGATCATGCTCTTCAAAAGAATGAATCTCAGCTAAAAAATATCGCACTTCAGCATTCGGAATTGGCAAAAAAGATGGCAAATCTTCCAAAAATCAATTTAGAATCTGCTGAAAAGGAATATCAGGAAAAGGAAAAGTCATTTTTTGCATCATCTAAGGAAGATTCGGAATTAAGGCAGCAGGCAGCATTCATTGAGAAGCAAAAAAATTCAATATCAAAAGAAATTGAAGAAAAAATTTCTTCATTATCAAAATTTGCTGAAAAGGATTCAGAGCTCGGCAGGCTGAAACAGCAGATTTCGAATAAAAAATCTGTAGAAGACAATATGATAAGCGTTGATAATGAGATTTGCGAGCTTAATTCAAGGCTTGGAGAGCTTGAGGCGCAGAGGAAAAATCATTCTGAGATTATCAGCAAGATAAAATCCATAGATGTCTGCCCGACTTGCGGGCAGAATGTTGATGCGCATTACAAAAACAAGGTGATAAGCGAGTCAAAACAGATGCTTAGCCACATCGAAACTCATCTGAAGGACAAATCAGCAAAAAAATCAGAGTCAGCCGGCAAATTGAAAGAGTACAAAGAGGCATTGCAGCGCATAATAACCTCTGAAAATCTTATTGCAAAGCTTCAGGCAGAGAAAGAGAGTCTCGAGAATGTTTCTGCAGAGCTTGAAAAGAAAAAGAAGCTTCTTTCAGTTTTGGAAAATGAGCATAAGGCATCTTTGGAAAAGCTTGCAAAGACTGATGTTAAAAAAGCAGAAGAGGAATTCAAGAAAAGCAAGGATGTTCTGAAGAACGCGCATATTACAAACCAGTTTTCAAAAGATTTTGAAAGACTGGCTTCAGAAAAAACAAGACTGGAAGAGGAGAATAAGCAAGTTTTCGAATCGCTTAAGCTGCATAAGAATGAACAGATAAATCTGATAAACAAGCTGAACGAATTTGCAGATATCGATTTAATATATAAAAAACTTAAGTCAGATTTTGAAAATGCATCCATTTCTGAAAGAAATGCTGAAATAGAGTACACAAAAATAGATAAGGAGATAGAAGGATTTTCCAATAACCTAAAAAATCTTGAATCGGAAGTACAGACAAAAGAAAAAATAAAGGAAAAACTACAAGCTGTCGACAAAAAAATATTGTGGCTCGAAGAGTCTTTCATGAACTTGATGCAGACTATAGAGAAAAAAATAATGCTAAAAGTCCATTCAGAATTCAACTCAATATTCCAAAAATGGTCGTCATTGCTGATAGAAGATGAGATAATGCAGCTAAGGCTTGGAGAAAGCTTTGAGCCGATAGCCACGCAGAACGGATATGATGTTGATGTTTACAATCTGTCTGGCGGAGAGAAGACTGCATGCGCTTTAGCTTACAGATTGGCATTGAACAAGGTAATAAATGATTATATGTCAACCATCAGGACAAAAGATTTGATAATATTGGATGAGCCGACAGATGGCTTTTCATCAGAACAGTTGGACAAAGTCAGGGATGTGCTGTCGCAGCTTGACATCAAGCAGATAATTCTTGTATCCCACGAGCCTAAACTAGAATCATTTGTTGACAACACAATCAGAATTGCAAAGGCAGGGCATAGCAGCAGGATTCTGACTTAGCTCTGCACATACTTCTTCTTGGAAGCAATGCATCTTTTAGCTTTATTCAGCTCTTTTTTCATATATTCATAATGGTCTTTTCTTGAGTAAAGCTTGTTTTTCTTTATCCAGTCCAGTATCTCCTGAGGATTTTTTGATGCTTTTTTCTTCAGAACCTTGTTCTTTTTGCCCCAAATCATGTCTTTGTATTCGCAGAATCCAACTTCTATCTTTCCATAGCGAATTCTAATGAGAAAATATCCTGCTGGATCCAATACTAGTTTCTTTCTTTCCACCATACTATTATCCAAGTTACTATTGCGCTTGTTGTGCTTCCTAATAAATTTGAGGCTAAATCCCAGATTGTATCATTCCACTTGCCTTCATCGCCCGCTCCGAAAAAGAAGAATCCAACGCCTTGGCCTGCATAAACAAATCCAACGAAATACTCTATTATTTCTGTTATTGCCCCAACTCCAAGGACTGCAAGTAGTGAGATTAGCGATATCTTGTGCTTGTGCAAGCAATGCATCGATTTTGTGCATTGCATTGTGAAATCATAGATTATCATGTAAAGAACGAATGGACCGAAGAAATGTAGGACTTTATCATATCTAACGAGATTGAAGAATACATAATTGTAAGGTCCGAAGCTTCCAATGTTGTGTAGCAGTATGAAGATGCATCCGGCTATTGCTGTAAAACTGTTTAGTCTCAGCTGCTTCCTGTACTTGTAGAATGCTCCAATAATTATCAGCGAAAAAATCTCATCAAATATGGGGACGCTGCCCCATCCAAAACTAGCTTTCAGAATAAAAAGCTTGTACAATGAATAGAACGCCATGAGCAGGACAATGACTGCTGTGAAAATCAGAGATTTCTCAATCAAACCTAATTTTTTATCCATA
>CAIVOO010000090.1 GCA_903907555.1 uncultured archaeon
CAGGAGCCTTGTTTTTCAATTCAATATTTGCGCTTTTCCACTTTGTCACATCCATGCCTGTTAAATTTTTTCCTACATTTGTGATTTTTATTATCGCATTTCCTATTTTCACAACATCCCCTACTCTGTAATCAGGAGCTTTGTAAAGTGCATTTACGCGGTAGAGTGTCTTGCTTGTGAATTTATCATTTCCAAACAATCTTTGGTCGCTCTTTGATTCCCCGCCGAATTTGTTTATGAGCCTTTTCAGAATTGTTGGAATGAACTTGTTCTCGCTCACATAAAGGTCATAGCCATCCTTTATCTCCAGCTGCTTTGTTATGAAAACACCCTTATGCTTCTCTTTTTCGAATTCGCTGTGTATGAAATCCATAATATTGGTGTCAACATTTCTTACTTGGATTATGCCTTCGAAATATCTTGTGTGAAGCAGCGAGCATTTCGGGCAGACTGTAAACAAAATTGTTGCAGGAATCTCATATTCATCATCTATTATTACAGGAATTTCTATCTTCTTTCCTGTGATTTCGCTAGGCAGTGTGAATTCTATCTTCAGCTTTTTTCTTGAAACAATGCTGTCAGAAACAACTCTTATCAAGGCATTTTTCAGCGAATCCCTTGTCCATTTCCCTCTATGAGTGTAGCTATTGCATCTAAGGCAGTAAGTCAAAGTCACTTCCTTGAATCCAAGCAAACTTTCAGAGCAGTCTTTACAGAACTCTCCCTTGCTTATTCCCTTTCCGCATTTCGGACAGAATCGCATAATCCAAAATAATAGATAATGGTATATAAGAATAGCGGAAAAATATTCCTAGTGTGGGCGGCTGTCAAAGTAATGCTAGATGTTTATCCTAAGCCCCCACGTCCCCCATAATGATTTTAGCGATAGCTTTAAAAGATATGACAATTCCTTATTTTCTATGGACTGGCAAAAGGTCAAAAGGTTTCTGAAGAAAACTTGGTATTTCATTTGGGAAGATAATTCGCTTGCCAGCTGGATTGTAAATGTAATACTCGCTTTTATCCTGATAAAATTCATTGTTTATCCTGGAATAGGCTGGGCTCTTGGAACAACGCATCCGATTGTTGCTGTCGTTTCCTCAAGCATGGAGCATGACGGAAACTTTGAGCAGTGGTGGGCTGAGCAGGGAGCTTATTATGAGAATCTTGGCATCACAAAAGAGCAGTTTCAGGAATTCAGTTTTAGCAACGGCTTCAACAAGGGAGACATAATGATTCTTTTCGGTGAGAGTCCTGAAAAGCTTAAGGTTGGGGATGTTGCTGTTTACTGGTCTGCTGCGAATGATCCGATAATTCATCGCGTCATAAAAAAATATGACGGCAGATTCGAAACAAAAGGTGATCACAACTCAGGGCAGATAATCAGCCCAATGCTTGACGAGACAAACATATCGCAGAACAGGTTTATCGGAAAAGCAGTATTCAGGATACCATTCTTAGGATGGGTTAAGATAGAATTTGTCAGTTTATTGCAGTTAGTTGGAATAATAAAGTAGATTGGGGTGGAAAATGGCAAGCGAGAGAAGTTTGTGCTTACTGATTGACAAGAATGATGTTTTTTTAGCTCCGAAAAAGAGAGAAGGCTTTGGCACAAATAAGCTCAATGGATACGGCGGTAATAAGGAAGATAATGAGTCTATAGAAGAGTGCGCCTGCAGGGAAACGCGCGAGGAATCCGGCGGGGTAATAGTCAATGTATGCGACTTATACAAGCAAGCCGAAATAAACTTCTATTTTGATAACAAGCCTGAATGGAACCAGACAGTGCACGTGTTTGTTGTTGAAAAATATTCTGGTATCCCACAAGAAAGCGAAGAGATGATGGCGCCAGAACGCATAGCCAAATCAAAATTGCTGAACCAGGATGACTCAGTTTATGAAAGAATGTGGGTGGCGGACAAGCTATGGATTCCATTAGTTCTTAGCGGAAGAAAAGTCAAGGCAGAAGTAACCTACGCAAACGGCGGTGAATACGTCAAGGAGCATAAGATAACAATTGTCGAGAAATTCTAAATAGCGGGGAGTGGATTTGAACCACTGACCTGAAGGTTATGAGCCTCCCGGGCACTCCTGACTGCCCTATTGCGGTTTATTAAGCTTTGGACTTGAATAAATCCCCGCTAAAAACCCCGCTTACCTGACGTAAAAAGATAGTTCTTTATAAAGCTTTCACTTTCCACTGGACAAGTGTCTGCGTCAGGTATAAGAAGCAGAATGTCTGTTTTTGTTATATGTATCAACGCATATTTCTAGAGGATCTGAACAGCACATTTCAAATTAGAAAAATCAGAGAGCTGTATGAATTAAAAACTAATAATAGAGACAAACCAATCAATATTAAATTACCATTCAGCTTAAATGAAGATGTAGCAACCTTTGCAGGGATGTTCCCTGATGGAAGCATCATTAAAGATCTTAAAAGAATATATTTCACACAGAAGAAAGATGACCGCCAAATAAGATTGTTTGGAAGATTGTTGAAAAAATTATTCAGACCAAAGAGCAAGATATTCTTTAGAGAAGGCCATAATGCCAAAGAAGTATTCATAAATTCGCAGACGCTTGCAATCTTTTGTTATAAAATTTTGGGCATGAACAAGTCGGATGAAGAAATGCGAGTTCCGAGATGGGTTTACAACTCAAAAAAGTCTGTTATTAGAAGTTATCTTAAACAAGCATTCAATGCTGAAGCATATGTGGCTAAAAATCTGCGAGAAATAAGGTTCATAACTAAAGACCATAATTACGCTCAAGATCTTCAAAAACTGCTTTTGTTGATAGACATAAATTCAAAAATTCAGCCAAGAATTGGTGGGGGCGGCATCAGACCACAATTGCAATATAGGCTTTCTATCTACGGAAAAGAGAACTTTAGAAAATTCAAAGATGTCGGATTCTCAATACCGTTGCATAAGAAAAGATTGGAAAAAATGACAAAATTCATACTGCATTAAGCTATATATGTCATGACCCAGCACATATCAAAAAAATACAGATATCTTTAAAAATGCAGATAAGTTCGGGTGTATAATGTTCAATCCAATTTTATTGGCAATCCTCTCTCCGTTCTTTTTTGCTTTGACTAATGTTTGGGATAAATATATTGTTGTGCACAGGGTTAAGAATGCTTTAAGCTATGCAGTAATTGATGGCTTGACAATCTTTGTGTACAGCATCATACTAAGTGTATTCGTCAGCTGGGCGGGTGTTTCTCTGAATGCCTTGCTTATCCCGGCAGTCATAGGAGTGCTGTATGGAGCGTCTACATTGGCATATTATTATGTCATACAAAAGGAGGATGTCACACACTTCATCGGGCTTCTCTATGTCTATCCGATATTGGTTGCTTTCATGTCTTTCTTATTCCTGAACGAAGTGATACCTCTTGTTGGCTACATCGGAATGATTTTAACAGTCTCTGGAGCTGTCCTGATGACTACGCGAATCAAGAAGTTCAACTCGAAGGTATTTTTGTATCTTGCTGTGATGGTTGTTCTTTCAGCGGTTGGGGAATTCTTGGTCAAGGTTTCAACATCACACGTACCAGAACTTAATGCTATAGCAATAAGCGATTTATTCCTTGGATTAACCCTGTTCTGCGTTGCTTTTTTTATTCCGAAAATCAGGTCTGGGATAAAATACGAATTTACGCACAACCTGCATCTTTCTGTCATAAGCCAGATTGTGTGGGTGTTCGCAATAATTACATTATTTTATGCAATGGCAGGGCTGCCAGCAACAATAGTCGCTTCGCTTGGGGTTCTTCAGCCGTTATTTGTTCTTGTTATGGAAAGGATTGCTGATTCATACATAGGTAAAATATCAAGGGATACGCTCCTGCTTCCAAAATTAGGAGCTATACTGCTTATAATAATTGGAATAGCCCTGCTGACAATGTCAGGAGCCCTGTTTCTAAAATAATACGCAACATTTTTATAGAGCAGAAGCCAGATATAACCCATGGACATGGATGACCAGCTTCCGGATGATGAATTGCAGAAGAAGTCTTACTCAGAGTACACCATGGACCCTATTGACAGGGAGAGCATAAAAGAAATCAAGAATATGCTGAAGAGTGGTGTAGAACTTGAAACAGAATTTCTTACAGACTCTGTCAATTTCGTAAGCAACCTGATAAACAAGTATGAGAAAATAAGAGAGAACGAAAGCACTTACGAAAAGATTAATGCAAATATGAATCTTTACATTAAGGATTTACAGATGCTTCTTGAACAGCTGGAAGAAAGATTGATGGGATAAGTCAGTGAAGCTTTAATTCGATTCCTAATCTCGAAAGATATTCTGAACCAGGGATTTCTTCTCCAGTGTTCAACGCGACGTAAGCCCTCCTATCTTTAATAAATCCGCGAGTGATGTCAGGACATTCCCTCCTCATGCCCCTTATAGTTTCGAAAACCTGCATTTCTGTAGCATAATCTGGCCTAGAAGGAAGAACATAACCTCTTGCTTTCGAAACAATGACTTCAATCTTGTCTCTTAACATGCAATAACGTAATAATTTCGAAGTATATAAAAATTTTGCAAAAAGCGGGGACTGGCTATAACCAATTCATACGATAAACACTGAAGTAAGTTTATTTAATTTTTAAAAGATCACCATTTATAACTTTTGGTTGCATAGCTTTAATCTCATCATTATATATCATTTCAGGAATTTCATTGAGTAAAAATATCTTTTTGTTGAGAATGTGTGCAAATCCCATTTCAAGGAAAGAATTGCCACCTATGTAATTTTCAATATTATTTTTATCAAAATTTGCAACCAAAATTGCATCAGCTTCTTTTATGATTTTCCAATATTCCCTAATTGAATCAAACTTTATGGCTCTTTTAGAGAATTCTCCATTCTCTTTTTCTTTCTTAATCTCATCTAATGAAAATTCTCCCCTAAGTATCTTTTCAGAGCTGATAGGTATAGAAACCTCAAAACCCAAATTTTTCAATTTATCTGCAATAATCTTTATTTCGTGAGTAAAATTTAGACTCCCGCAAATTGCAATTTTCATGATATCAACAAATTACCTAAGATATATAAAAATATCTAAAAACTAAACATCAGAAGTGCAGCAATCTAATTAAGCTATTTCTAGACCGCCGAGACTGCACTTCAGAACTCGGAAATAAAGCCTACGCTGCTTCTTAATATCCTAAAGAAAATATGCCGTCGGGATTTATATATTTTTCTATGATTATTTCCTAGCTTTTTTCTTTTAATTTTTTCTCAATCTCTTTTTTTAACGCATTAGTATGCAGTTCAAATTTCAGCTTAAGCATTTTCCAGTCATCATATTTTAGCAGCTGTCCTCTGTAGTTTATTGCGTTTCTTTTTAATCTGATAGTCTCTAAGAAGCCCCAGTCAAGTTCCAGTTCAGGATGTTTGAAGCATATGTAAGCATTTTTGCATTGATGATTATCAGCTTCAATGCCATCAAATAGCAGGTAAGCTTCAATTAGCCCCCTAAGTGATTCATAATGGTCTCGAAAGACAAAAGTCCAGTCTGTGCTTTCTTTAGGAATATCTTTAGTTTTGCTGTTGATGAATTCTAGGCCTTTTTCTGCAACAATTGTTAGTGATTTGATAAGTTCTATATCTACAGACTTTTCTCTTATGCTTCCAGTGCTTGTGCAGAGTTTGTAAGTCTTATTAAGATCATCTATGGTAATTTTCATTTATGCAACCTCAGCTATGTCCTGTATTTGGCCTTTCAGCACATATCCGTTAATTATATTTTTTATAAGCCCTGTCCTGACTTCTTCTATCTCTTCCTTATTTCGGAATACATGTAATTCTATATTCTTTTTGAGTTTAAGTTCATAAATGTTTTTATCAAAATCCGAAACTTCTCCAAAAACAAAGATATCAATATCTGAATCTTTATACCAGTCTCCCTTAACTATGCTTCCGAACAGTATGATGGTTTTTGCTTTTGTTAGTGATAAGAGCTTTGTGATAAGCCCGCATTTATGAAGCTGCTCCAAAGCATAAACTCTTTTCAGAGAATAATATGCAGGATTATTATTTCCAACACTGTAACTTGGAAATCTTCCCCTAACTTTTATACGCTTAAGCAGCCCTTCAGATACATATTTCTTCAGCCATTTATTAGCCACCAATTTTGTGACCTTTGCTTCCCTAACCACTTCCTCAAAATGCCATTCTTTCAGAGGACTATTTTCTAAAATCAGTTTCAGTACATTATCTTCCTTGCTTGGACTAGCCATAAAATAGTATAACTGAGATATACTATTTAAAGGTTTCTATAGAATGGGGTAAAAGTTCAAAGTAAACTTAAAGATATTAAATAAACCTTGCGAGATTACAAAACCAGTTCATACGATAAATCTCGAAACCTTTATATTCAAAAGCGATATTAAGATTGTATGAATCCAGTATATAAAAAACTGCTGATTTTTGTTCCATTATATTTGATTCTGATAGTTCTGTATTTTGTTGAAACAGAAAATATTTATAAGATATGGATAGGCATGGCTTTGATATGTGCATTTTTAATTCATTCATTTCTATCAGTTGAGAAGAAAATTTACAAATTTATCATTTTAGGTTTCAGTTTATTGGGCATCATAATTATAACATTGTTATTAATACAAACATTTAATACAATTTTAATCAAAAATGCTATAAGAGATAATAATCTTGAATTTTGTTTGGCTCATCATTGTATAGACAGCATCGCGATTAATAGTCTTAATGCATCAGTATGCGAAGAGAACCTAAAAGATCCAAGCAAAGGACAACAGGGAGTATATGACTGTTATCAGACAGTAGCTTACAAAGCTAAGAATTCTTCTATCTGCAATCTGATAACAGATATAAATAAAAGTAATCATTGTATAGAAATGTTCAAACATTAACTTAAAAAAAGATTAAACCGCCGAGACTGGGAATCGAACCCAGACATCCCTTTCGGGAAAACAGCTTAGCAGGCTGCCGCCTTACCGTTGGGCCATCCCGGCACATTCCTCAGAAGGAATCAATAAGTATTATAAATCTTGCCCTTTTAAATTGGTGCATGAAATTAAGACTTGTGCTTATTTTGCTGCTGCTGCTTCCCATTACTTTGGCTGCAGATGACTGGGTGTATTCTGATTCTGCAACAATATTTGTGAGCCTGTCAGGCTCTTACACCGTTGTTCCGAAAAGCAGCGATTACAGCTTAAGCTATATTTACATCAACCAGACTTTCTTTCCAAAAAATAATTCAAATCAGAAAGTCCTTGAGTTTCTCACGATTCCTGATGCATATCTCTATCCTGATGAGCTTCATTATGCCATCAAAGAAAACTTCAGCGGGGCTTATTCAGTTAATTCGAAAGTTGAAACCAACACTAATCCTGCAAGGGTAAAAGGCAAAGTCAATTTCCCTCTAACTACAGTTCCTGATGATGCAAAAGAATATCTCAATCCGACAGAGCTTATTGATTCCAGCAATCCGATTATTGTTGACTTGGCTTCTACGATAGCAGAAGGCAAGAGCGATGAATTCATAATAGCCAATGACTTGGCAGTTTGGGTTAATAAAAATATAAATTACAATCTTGGAAGCATGGGGCAGTCTGCTACAAAGAAATCAAGCGATGTCTTAAGAGAAAAGGAAGGAGTCTGCACAGAGCTGACAACATTGTTTATATCATTGGCGCGTTCGATAGGAATTCCTGCAAGGTTTGTCTCAGGAGTTTCTTATACAAATTCAGAATTATTCAGCGAAAGGTGGGGCGGGCACGCATGGGCAGAGGTTTATTTCCCTGATTACGGCTGGGTGGCTTTCGACCCTACTTACGGCGAATACGGATATGTTGATTCAAGCCATGTGGTCTCATTATATTCAACAGATGCAAAGGATTTGTCGACAGAATTCCAATACAGCGGGAAGAATGTTGAAGTGCAGTTCGGCAAGCTTAAAGTTAATGCAAGGCTTGTCGACAGCGGAGAAATCCCTCAAGAAATTGAGATTAAGCCGTTCGTTCTTTACAGCAATGTTGGGATAGGCTCATATAATATAGTCGGGGCTGAAATAACAAATTTAGGGGATTATTATGTTTCAGTACCGCTTCAGATTTCAAAAGTAAAAGAGGCAGAGCTTGTAAGCGATTCAGAAAAAAATATTGTGCTCTCCCCGAAATCAACAGCAAAGGTTTCCTGGGTAGTCAAGGAAAGCAACTCCTTGGACACAGGATACATCTACACATTCCCTTACACAATAACTACAAAAAATCAGAATGTAGGCACGCAGTTCTCGTCATCATTCAAAGACAGGGTTTACAGGCTGGATGAGCTGCCATACATAGACACAATATTAGCTCAGGAATCAAACAATCAGATAACTATCAACTGCAGCCTGGAAAAGCCTCTTGTTTATGATTATGAAATAGCGGATATTTTATGCAACTTGAAAAATTCAGGCAATACAATCCTAAGAAAAGTGTCAGTATGCATGCTTGAAGAATGCAAATATGTTGATACTATGGGCATCGGACAGGAAAATGATGTAAAATTCAGGCAGAAACTGCAGGCAGGGCTCAATCCTGTAAACGTGAAAATAAAAAGCGATAAATATGAAAGCAGCGCACGTGTAGAATTCAATATTCTTGAGACACCGAAATTGCTTATTCAGGATTTATCTTATCCGTCTAATGTGTCATATAACGAAAAATATAATATCTCAATCGAAATAAAAAAATCATCAAAAAGCACTCCAGAAAACACCAGTGCAACAATATACATAGGCAATACAAGCAAAAACTGGAATTTCGACACTGTGGAATCTGACAAGCAGCTGTTTGTGATGATGGAAGCGAATGACCTGAAATATGGAAAAAATGATTTCTCAGTAAAGATAGATTACAGCGATATGAATGGAAAGCAGTACGAGGAAAATGAGCAGTTCTCGATAAATTTCAACAGGCCTGGAGCATGGCAGAGGCTATTGCTGTTTTTTAGACAGCTTTTTCAAAAGCTTTAAATATACTGATTTATAAATAAACTTTATGGTTGCAAGTAAAAAGAGGGTTAGCCTTCAGGCTATGGATTCAAAGCTTGATAAAATTCTGAAAAAACAGACTTTAATGCTCAAAGAGGAAGATGAAGTCCTGGAAGAAGACAAAGAGCTCGAAAAAGAAGAGGAGTTAGTAGAAAAGCAGGAAAAAAAGATAGAGCAGCTCGAAAAGAAAAGCATTCATGAAGAAGGCAAGATGGAGAACGAGCTCGCATCTCTTGAGCATCTTGAAAAGGAAATTGAGAAAGAAGTTGAGCCTCATCCGCTAAGAAAGATAACCTATAAAGATATGATTAAGGGAAGCATAGGAGCATTTTTCGGAGTGGCCACGCATTATTCATTCTTATACGGAATTGAGGTTGCCAATGAGCTTGACATGGTCAGGGCAACAATACTTTACCCGCTTTCATTTATCATTGGAGGAATATTCCTTTATGCAACAGGATTCAGGAAAATAAAGGACAGGAGAATACTCGCGTTCCTGCCAGTAAGATTGATTGTATTATATCTTGTGGCAATAGCAACATCAATTGCAGTTCTGTTCTTGTTCTATCCGAACATCATGGAAGAGTCAATTCTTATGGCGTACAAGCAGGTTGCAGCAGTGACTGTGACAGCCATCGTCGGAGCCTGCACAGCAGACATGATAGGAAGGGAGTAAGATGGAAAGATTAATTATTTTTGAGAAACAAAAAATACACCTTTTCGATACATATAGCAATCCAGACCAGAAAATATGGTTTGCGCTTGTAAACAATGACGAAAATGAGATGGAAAGGCAGCTACCTCTGATAGTCAGGTTTGCAAAGGCTATGATAGCAATCATATCAGTGCAAAAAAAAGAGACAAGAAGCATGAAAGACATTAAAAAAAGAGTTAGCCTGTATGAGTACTTGGGAAAACAGGAAGGCATTTTCAATCTCATAGTAGAGTATGCCGAAGCAAAGAATGACATAAAAGAAAAGGTAGAAAAGATAAGTGAGCTGTTCACAAAACTGGGAACATTGCTGAAGAACAATCTAATTCTTGAATATGAACATTCAATAATAGAAGAGGCAGCATAAGCTTTATAAAGCGGAAAGCTTGCGTCATTCTCAGAGGTGAAGTAGATGCTTGACATCAAGTTTGTCAGGGAAAATATTGGCGTTGTAAAGAAGAATCTTGAGAAAAGAAGAGATCCTGCCATAATAAAACTTCTTGAAGATGTTCTTAAGAAAGACGAGCATTGGAGAAAGCTCAAAATAAAGGTCGATTCACTTAAGCAGAAGAGAAATGAAATATCATTAGAGATTTCTAAATTAAAGAAAGAAAAGAAGGATGCTTCTGCGAAAATAAAGGAAGCTGCTGATATTCCTAAAGAAATTGCACAAATAGAATTTGAGATGGGCGAGCTGGAGAAGCAGATAAGGGACGGGCTTATGAGAACCCCTAATATGCTTCACGATTCAGTTCCTTACGGAAAGGATGACACTGAAAATGTTGAGATTACAACTTTCGGAAAGAAGCCAAAGTTTGATTTTGAGCCAAAATCGCACGTTGACCTTGTAGAACTGCATGACTGGGTTGATTTGACAAGAGCAGCCAAGATATCTGGAGCAAGATGGTACTTCCTGAAAGGAGAGCTTGCCTTGCTTGAGATGGCGATAGTCAAATACGCTGTTGATTTCATGTCTAAGAGAGGCTACACTCTTGTAGTGCCTCCTTTCATGATGAACAGGAAAGCGTATGAAGGCGTAACTTCAATGGCAGATTTTGAAGATGTTCTTTACAAGATAGAAGGCGAAGACTTGTATGCAATAGCAACATCAGAGCATCCTAATACTGCAATGTACATGGATGAAGTCTTCGACGAGAAACAGCTCCCAATAAAAATGATTGGCTACAGCACTAATTTCAGGAAAGAGGCAGGAGCTCACGGGAAGGACATGAAAGGCATATTCAGGGTGCATCAGTTCAACAAGGTTGAGCAGCTGATAATCTGCAAGCCTGAAGATTCATGGAAGTTCCATGAAGAATTATTGCAGAACGGCAAAGATTTTTTTGAGTCGCTCGGGATATCGTGCCATGTCATCAATATCTGCACAGGCGACATAGGCATTGTTGCTGCAAAGAAATATGACATCGAAGCATGGATGCCTGTCCAGAACACTTACAGGGAAGTTGTCTCCTGCTCGAACTGCACATCATACCAGGCAGTCAGGCTTAACATGAGGTATCAGAAAGGAGAAAAGAGGGAGCATGTTCATACATTAAACAGCACATGCGTAGCAACGTCAAGGGCGCTAGTTGCGATAATGGAGAATTTCCAGCAGAAAGATGGAAGCGTGAAAGTGCCTGATGTATTGGTTCCTTATATGAATGGAGTCAAAGTTATAAGAAAAAAGAGGTGAATTATGCCTAAGAAAAAAAGAGCGCCAGTAGAAACTGAAGAAACATCATCAGAAAAGGATGATTTCGAAGACGATCCTGAAGAGCATGCAGAGGACGAGGATGAATTTGTAACAAAGATGCGAACAGGAAAGAAGGAAGAGGACGTCTACACAGAAGAAGGCAGGGAAGAGCTTGTTGATGATGACGAGATTGAGCCCTGGGAAGAGGGATATGTTGAAGGCGTGAAGGGAAACGAGACATTATTATGCAGGCAATGCAAGAAAGTGATACAGGATTACCCTATTGAAAGAAAACTCGGGCACAACATATGCTGGTTCTGCTCAGACGAATGCGCAGACAAGTATGAAAGGAAGAAAGCCAAGATGCAGAGCGAGATAAAAGAGAAGGCTGTAAAGCTCGCAGGCAAGGTTTCCCCAGCGAAGAAAAAAGCAAAGAAATAAATATCCGTGAAGCACTAATGATATAGAGGTGAATAAGATGGCAATGTTTCAGTGCAGAAAATGCAAATATTCGTTTAACCCGCGAAGCGGCAACACAGTCTTGCCAAGGCGATGCCCATACTGCTCAGCAGAAGGCGCAGTGATGAGGATGGCGAAGGCAGACGATCTTATAAGGAATGTTGATGATATGCTGGAATTAGGATAAATATTTTATTATTATCTAGTGACGATAAAAGAAAGTTTTATATACAAGTTATAACATACTAATTCAAATGAGAAACATAACCGAGGACAAAAGCATGGCAAGTGCTGGTTTAGTTCATTACTAGTTCTGATTTAGGTAGTTATTACTTTCAAAAATTAAAAAGTGGTTGTATTCATCGCTAGAGATTTCTATATCAAATTTTATGGCGGCAGTAGTGTAATGGCAGCATATAAGCCTGTGGAGCTTAAGGACCGAGTTCAATTCCCGGCTGCCGCCCTAAACTTTAGAAAAAAGACAGGAGGAACAAAAAATGAAAAGCGAAATTGAGGATAAAGCGCAGAAAAGCGCTGGTTTAGTTCACAAACCTTGAACCTTTCAAGGGGTTTGAAGACAAGACTGGCGACAATTTATGGATAAGAAAGTATGTAGAAAGAAAATGTGCAGAAATTCTGGAAAAAGAAGGCTATGCAGAATATGTGCCGCCAACAATAGAGAGGGGTTCTACATATGCGGATATTGTTGGGAATGACCCGACGCCTTGGACAGATGACATTGAGGCAAAAGAGACAAAATGGGAAAAGACTTATGAAAGAGAATTTTTTCCGATAAGCATAAAAGATTTTGTTAAAGAGACTGGAATAACTGAATGCAAAGGCCTCTTGCTTCCTGAAGGAACAGCTTCTTTCGCAAGGTACGCTGCAAAATGCATAGCACAGCAGGCAGAAATTCCTGAAAAGATTTTCTATATTATGGACTGTTTCAGGAATGAGGATGTCACAAAACTGACTTCGGAAAAGAGGAGAGCTTTCGGGCAGATAGGCGTAGAATACCTTTCTGGGAAACAAGAATCGGATGCAGAAGTTGCTGCCATAGCCTGCAAGATTGTGAATGAACTTGGCGTGGATAAAAAGTTCATAACAGCCAGAGTGAGCAATGTAGAAATTTTCAGGGGGCTCTGCAAAGAAACAGGAATGGACAATGATGAAAAGGTCAGAATGAAAACTCTCATTGATCGCTTCTCGAAGTTAAGGCTGCAGGACCCTTATGACAGCGAGCTTCAGGGAATCAGAGAAATGGTCTGGAAAATTTCTGGAAGATACAGAGCGAACTGGAACAAGCTTCTTGAAAAAGATACGAAAGCCTCGGACTTTGCAGGGATGCAGCTTGAGCAAATGATTGAAAATATTGAAAGGACTGGTTTCAAAGCTGTTTTCGATGCTTCGATGATCAGGGGTTGGGAATATTACACAGGACCAATCTTCCAGATAGATGCTGGCGATTTTCTGGAAATAGCTGGCGGTGGAAGATATGACAGGATGGTAAACCAGTTCCTGAAAAAGTATGGCATAGAAAGGGAGCTTCCTGCCACAGGGTTCGCATTCGGAACTGAAAGGCTTGTCAATGTTGTAAAGAGATATGCAACAATTCCGAACGAATATACTGTAGCTTTCAGGAGGAAGAAATGAAGGACGCCATTATTATCGGAATTGGGGCCGTAGAGCAGCACGGCCCTGCTTCTATTTTTACGGATTTTGTAATCGTTGACACAATAGCTAAAGCAATAAGCGAAAAAACAGGAGCAGTTTATATTCCGGCAATTCCTTATGGGTACTCTGAAATTTTTATGGACTACAAAGGAACATTCAGCTTGGAACCGGAAACAATAATAGCAGTTTTTACAGATTTGCTGCGTTCTGCAAAAAGACAGGGATTCAAGAAAGTGATAATATTGTCATCGCACGACCCAAATCTTCCAATACTGAAAACTGCATGCTACAGAGCAAGAAATTTAGGAATTCAGATACTGCTGTTTGACATTTGGGATTTTCCGGGGATAAAAAAAGTTGTTGAATCTGAATGCTGGCACGCTTGTGAAGATGAGATATCTGTAATGGAATATCTTGGATATAAAAGCAGCAATAATGTAAAGGAATTCCCTGAGGAAATGAGAATGAACTACATAAAATTCCCTTTAGAAAAAAACAGAAGATCTGAGAGCGGGGTTTATGGAGACTTGACAAAGGTTAGCGCAAAGAAAGGTGAGAAAATATTTGAAATAATAACAGAATCATTAATGAAAATAATTAAACAAGAGTGGTTTACTGTATAACCATCGAGAATCTTTTAGAGGCGTTCAGCTTGTCCAGATAGCCCTCGGCCTGCCTGTACTGCCTCATTCCCTTTATCCTGTCGTTTGCCCTCTCAAGGAATGCCTTCATTCTCTTGACAAGCTCTTCTTCCTCCAAATCGAATTTCACGAACAGGAAATCCCCGTCCTCCTGGGCTTTTGAAGCATTTTCTTTCTTTACACTGTCCCTTATTTCCAAAAGAAGGCTGTATGCTAGGTCTTCACAGTTATCCAGCTTCATGACTTTTGAGATGACTTTTTCGCTTCCGTCATTGTAATGGATGTTTATCATTCCCAGATATTTTTTCTGGTCAAAGTCTGTCATTTCCATCTTGGTAACTTTTATGTTAATGCTTATCATGTTAGCCTCTCGTCAATATCTTTTGCTATTTCCCTTAAATCAGTACAGGCCTCTTTTATATCTCTTTCTATTTCGTCAATAAGTTCTGACAGGTTTGAAACCCTTAAAAGATAGCCTTTCTGAGTCGGGACAACGATTCCTGCTTCCATGAGCTTGTTCAGGTGATGCACTACAGTGCCTCTTGTAAGCCCCAGCTTATACGCCAGCCCGTCGCTGCTTATGGGAGTTTTGTTCTTTGCCGCCTTCAGAAGCTCTATGAAAAGCCTGAACTGGGATTTGTCCTTGTCCCTGAGATTGAACAGCCCTAAAGCATTGCCGAACCACTGCAGTTCAGAATTCATGTCTGGCTTTGCAGGCTTGCGTATCCTTACTATAGTTATTCGCTGTTCGCGTATAATCATATGGCTAATTATTGCTTATTTATATATAAATATTAGCTTCTGTTGATGTAAAGCAATTAAACATCACTTAACAGTAACGAAAATACCGAAAGATTTATATATAAGTTACTACTACTACATAGTAAAACAGAGAGTGAGAATAACAATCATTCTCAGCTCATCTAAACACCTCTTTACCCGGCAAACGCCTGAATAAGGCGTTTGTAGGGTTTTATTCTCATACACCCCCAAAAAAGAGGCAAAAATTGCCTGAAAAAGGCAATTTAGCCTTCTTTATTCTCACATCAAATATGTCGGTGTTAAAGCACTTTTAAAAAATAATGCAATAAAAACAACTATCAAAAAAAGCCATCCGATAGTTAATGCGAAGTTCACTATCCCTGCCAAAGCTCCATGCCTCTTCCAGACATAGACTGTTGGCCCGACAAGGATTGTTATCAGCACCATCGCAGCAACTAACACATACATCAATGCCACAATTTCCTGCATCTGATAGCCAATACCTCTAATCAACGGCTCGAACAACTTAAACAATCCTGCAAACACCAATGAAAAAGCAAAGCTTGCCCCTAAGCTTATCGGAACAACGGATAGCTTTTTGCAGCTGAAACTGAATCTGCCCCAGAAAAAGTACAGTCCATAAATTATTGCTGCCAATATTCCTAATCCAATCAATACATAAGTTTTGTACAAGCTGAACCACCCCTTGGCGTATTTTCCGTTTACATGGAAGCTTTCCCATGGATCAAGCCCATAAGCCTGCTTCACATATCCTGATTGGTATGTTATCTCATTCGAGAACTGCTGCATAGCATCGCTCTGCACCATTTTTGATGCTGTTGCTTCCATAACCCCAAAATTTGGCTGGTAAGAAATGCTTGATTCTCCTCCTTTCAGGTAAAGATTCTCTTGCACATTCACAGCAACTCTTATAGTCTGTGTGTCGGCATTCCATTTTATTGTCTCGAAATTAAAATTGAAAACGCCCCAATCCTGTTTGACATATCCGTCTGCCTTGTAATAAAGTATTATCGCAGTGCTTCCCTGCGATGAAACCTCATTTTCAAGAACAAAAGTGTATTTCACAGAGTTTGATAGAACTTCGCCGTTTCTGTCGAGAGAAGAGTAGCTGTAAGGATATCCTTCGTATTCGCGCCAGCTTATGCATTTGCTGTTTTGATAATTGTTGCTTTCGTATTCAACACAGCTCTTCTGCTTTGATTGAATCTCCTGGACTGCGTTAATAAGCCTGACATTGTTTCCAGGAATTTCTATAGTGACTGCCCTGATTGGCTCCTTGCCTGTATTCTGTATGATGAGCTTAGCAGCCACAGCAGCCTGCCCTTCCTCGTCGAAAAAGACAGAATAGTACTGCGAAGTCTGCTGCGAATTTCCATAAAAAGTTGGCGCTGTTGCAAAAACTACAGAGAAAAGCAAAATAAACACTACAAATGTTGAAATTATTGTTTTGTTCATAAAACATAGAAGTTCAAAGAAATATAAATAACACAAGAAATACTAAGGTGAAAGGCTTAAAATAAGGATTTAAGCCAATCCGATATTTTCTGGACAAAACCTTTAGTTTCCCTGACATCCTTTCCTATAATAACAGCAGGTGTTGAATCAGATGCATTTTCTTGTTCATTTGGTCCAGTTGCTATTCCAGTCCCGGAATTATTAAACACTGAAACATTAGTATCTGTTGAAGATTTCATGCACTGGTATCCGCCATTTGCAGGATTAGCGCCCTCTATATATCCTATTGGAAGACATTTGTATCCATCTGCACATTTACCGCAAGGACTATCTCGTTCAATTGGTCCAACTGCATTAACTAATGTGCTTACCAGTACAACAAATGCCAAAAACATAATCATTTTTTTCATATTTATCACAAATTAGTGAGAATAGACGCAGATATAAATAGTGTGAGAAATGCTAAGGTTAACACCTCAGTGTTTTTTCCTGAACATCCTGCTTCTTTTCATGTAATAGCTCAATATTACTATCAAAATCAAAGAAATAAGTGCGAATGTCACAGTAAATACTGGAAAATTTGAAGTGACTTGTGAAGCTGGAGCAGCTGCAGCAAGTGCAGTATCTTCCAATTTAGCTGCCATCTTCGGAGCCGCTTCTGTTGCAAAAGAGGCAGTCATCTGCCTTGTGAATTCGAACATGAAGCTGAGCAGTCCTGCTCCAACACTTACTCCAAGCGAGGCAAGCACAATCCATATCTTCTTCCTTTCAGGATCCAGCACGCATTTTCCTTTCTCTGTAATCTCGTAATACTTCCATTTGTAGCCCTCGTCAGCCATCTTAACCAATGAAGCTTTCTCCAATGCAACCAAATGCTCCTTGATAGTTGGTATGGCAAGCTCCAAATCGAAAGAAAGCTCTGACTGCGTGTGCCTTCTCTTCTCGAGAAGCTTCAATATCTTTATCCTGCTGTCTGCTGCCAAAGCCTTGAATGTTTCCCTATCCAGGACTATCTTGTCTTCCATTACTTGAAAGAAGCTGATAAAATTTATATACCTAACTAAATTTTAAGGTATTATGAGCAGAGATGAAGTATTATTCATAACATTGGTTGTTTCAGGTGTTCTGGTGCTGTTCTTGGGAGATCCGGTCATAACAGGGATGCCTGTGTTCGCAGTGGATGTTCAGCCTGCAACTGCAGTTCCATTGCTTGTCTTGACAATAATCCTGCTATTGCTATTCATAATTATACTGCTTGTTGTAAAGAGAAATAAGCAGGCAGATTTGCAGCTTAAAAGCCTCGAAGCTTACATAATGGATAATTATGGAAAATATCCTGAAGAGGCGTTAAAGTTCAAAATCATGGAGCAGGGATGGTCTTCCAAGGTTGTTGACAAGCTGTTTGATAGGGTGAAGTCTTATAAAAAATAAATTGCTGATAAAGAGAGACAAGACCTTCTTTGTTGAAGAACTTAACAGGAAATTCACAAAGGAGGGGGGAGAATATTTTGTTAGAGATGCTTCTAAAGATTATTCTACGCAGTTCGGGACAGTCAAATCGAAGGATTTGGCAAAAAAAGATGGCTCTGTAGTGAAAGCTACAACAGGAGATGAGTTTATAATTCTCAGTCCTGGATTTATCGACAAGTATAGGAGGATAAAGAGGACTGCGCAGATAATTCCGATGAAAGATATAGGCTCAATCATCACATTAACAGGCATTGACAAGAATTCTTTGGTTGTTGATTCTGGCTCAGGCTCTGGCGGATTATGCTGCTTCCTTGCTCACATAGCAAAAAAGGTTGTAACTTATGAAATCAAGGACGAGAATGTGGAATTAGTCAGGGAGAATGCGAAATTTTTGGAATTGGACAATATAACTGTAAAGAAAAAGAGTTTCTATGATGGAATTGACGAAAAAAATGTTGATTTAATCACTTTGGATTTGCCAGAGCCATGGGAAGCATTGAAAGTTGCTGAAAAAGCGTTAAAGATTGGCGGATTTTTAGTATCATATTCGCCAACCATACCTCAAGTTCAGGATTTTGTGAATGCGATGAAGAAATTTGACAGCTTGATTCTTATGAAAACCATCGAAATCCTTGAGAGAGAATGGGAAATTGATGGAAGAAAGGTAAGGCCCAGGACTCAAGGAATAGGGCATTCTGGATTCCTGACGTTTGCAAGAAAAATATAAAAAATTACTTCAAAGCAACTTCTCTAGCGTATTTAATATTAATATCTGCCCTTTCCAAAGCGCTTCCAATATACAATTCCAGCTGTCCATGCAGTATTTTCTGCTTGTTTTCTGAAAGTCTCTCGTAGACCGCCCTGAATTCTTCGTCTTCCATGGCAAAGTCAATAAGTTTTCCTCCATCTTTCTGGACCTTCTGCCCCATTTTCTTGACGAAATCGTGGCCGCCGCCATATTTTGAGTGAACCCAGCCCTTGCCTCTCAATATTGCAACCATAGCTTCACTTGGATTGTCCCTGATTTTTTGCAGATTAGCAGACATCTTGTCCTCATTTACTGAAAGGTTAACAAGCGCTTTGTTTAACCTGTCAAATGACTCATAACAGCCAACCATCATCATTTGCGGCTGGTATCTTAACATTACAGAATTGCGCAGGTCTCTCTGGAAATCAGATGCCACAGCACTGTAAAGTACCATCATTCCAGAAAGCACCACACTAACATTTCCTCCGATATTTTCGTACTGGATTGGATTATTTTTCATAGCATCTGCGCTTGAGCCGCCAAGTCTCTCTTTGTTGTCTCTAGAAGTGACTTCACCAATTGCAGAGGAATATAGCATTCTAATATCATTAGAAAAGTCTCCCAACACAAGCATCATGGTAATCAAGCTGTCTCCAAGATGCACAAGCTGCTCTTTCTGGACTATCTGCGTTGCTGTGTAGTCAGGCTCAAGCCCTAGTTTTGCAAGCACTGCCTTCTCAAATTCGAGCGATTTACCCTCGCCCACAACCATATCTATGCTTGCTCCTGTTCCATTTATGCCAGAAACTTTTCCTCTCAATGCTTCGAATGCTTTGTCGCAGTAATTAACTTCTTTAGCTAACCTTGCTGCGTAGCCAGCGAGTGTTGTTGTCAATGGCACAGGAGATGTGTTCTGCAAATGCGTCCTGCCTACCTGCAAGAATCCTGAAGAATTTTCAGCAAGCGAACAAAGTTTTTCTATCGAATTTACCACTGCGGGCCTGATTATCTCTTTCCATGCTTTCTTGAAAAGATAAGCTCTTGCTGTATCTACAACATCATATGAAGTAGTTCCAGGGTGAAGCAAAGCTTTTGTTTCTGCAGACATGTGCCTGCCAAGCTCTTCAAGAACTGCAAGCTGGTCGTGCATTAATCGCTTGTCATCTTCTAAAAGAGCTGCGTTTAGCGGATCAAATTTTTCTATTGCGACATCCAATTCGTCAAGATGCCTTTTCTCTGCCTTGCCAAAGTCGACTCTTGTCTCAAGAAGGATTCTTTGAACATAAGCAAATGCGCGCCATTCTGCCTCAGCACTTAGATAAGGAGATAATACTTTTGTTTTTTTCCAGTATTTCCCGTCTAGAGGGCAGAATGTTTTGAGGGAGAACCTCAATTCAGCCTCAGTTACTTCAGGCTTTTTTTCTGCATTTAATTCTTCTGCCCTTAATTTAGAAACCAAATCCCAATCATCGCCCATAAGTATCACCCGAAAAACTGCTGTTTTAGCTTATTTATATTATTTTTCTTGACACCAGACGATGACATATAATAGCGCACATAATTTCTGATGTAGTATTTAATGCGCTATCATATTCAGAACATCAAAAACTTTTTATCACTCACTTTGGTGTTCTGTCACAATAAGATTTATAAACCGCAGATTCATATCATATCTCGTGGGGTGATTTAAGTGGAAGCGTATATTTTGATATCTTTGAAAACATCTGATGAAGAGGAAGTTCTCGACAGGCTTAAGGAAAACCCTAAAGTCAAGGAGGCTCACATCCTTTTCGGCGAGTGGGACATCATTGCAAAGCTTCATGTGCAGAACGAGCAGGAGCTCGGGACTTTTGTGATGGAGCACATCAGGTCTCTCGAATCAATAGACTTGACAAGCACACTGATTGTAGCAAAGTAATTTTTTATTAAAAATGATAAAAAGAGAGATACGCGTTCTCGGAATAGATGACGCACCTTTCAAAAAAGAAGTAGATAAAAAAGTTCTTGTTGTCGGGATTGTTTACAGGGGCGGAAATTATCTTGATGGGGTTATTTCTGATTATGTTACTGTTGACGGCGATGACGCAACTGACAAGCTGATTGCGTTGATAAAAAGGACAAAGCACCGCGGGCAGCTGCAGATGATAATGCTTAAGGGACTGGCTGTTGGCGGATTCAATGTCATAGACATTCACAAATTGTGGCACAAGACTAAGCTTCCTGTGCTTGTAGTGATGAAAAGGCTTCCGAGATGGGGAGAATTTTTCAGCGCAATGATAAACGCGCCCAACTGCAGGGAGAAGGCAATTCTTGTCGAGAAAGCAGGCGATATCACAAGAGCAAATCATTTATATATCCAATCGGCGGGATTGACAAAAAAGCAGGCATTTGAAGTGCTTAAGATATGCTGCACTCATGGCAAAATTCCAGAGCCGCTGAGAGTTGCGCATATAATTGCTTCAGGAATCGTTGAAGGAGAAAGCAGGGGCAGAGCATAATGTACGACAAATTCGGACCAGAAAAGATAATTCAGGTTTATGACCCAAATACAGGTATAAGAGGATTCGCAGTTATAGATAATACTGCGTTAGGGCCTGGGAAGGGCGGGATGAGATTAGTCCCTGATGTCACGATTGAAGAAGTTTTCAGATTAGCAAGGGCAATGACATGGAAGAATGCACTTGCAGAACTGCCATTCGGCGGAGCAAAGTCAGGAATTGCTGCAGATCCTAAGAAAGTTAACAAGCAGGAAGTCCTCAAATGGTTTGGCAAGGCATTGAAGAATGTCCTAATCAAGGAATACATAGCAGGTCCTGACATGAACACAACAGAAGCTGAGATGGCTGCATTCTGCGAGGGAGCAGGAGACTTGAAAGCTGCCACGGGAAAGCCAACAGCGCTGGGAGGGCTGCCTCACGAATTAGGCTCAACAGGATTCGGGGTTGCTGAAGCCACGGATGTTGCAGTAATTTTTGCAAGAAAGAATATGAAAGACATGAAAGTTGCTATCGAGGGTTTTGGAAATGTCGGGACATTCACAGCAAGATTCTTGTCGCAGAAAGGCGCGAAAATTGTTGCAGTATCAGACTCGAAAGGAACAATTTACAACGAAAAAGGGCTTGATGCAGAGGAGTTAATAACAGTAAAGTCAGAGAAAGGAACTGTGATAGAATATCCTGACGGAAAAAAGCTTTCTGCAGCTGAATTATTTTCATTGCCTGTCGATATATTGATACCTGGAGCAAGGCCTGACGTGATAAATGACTCCAATAAAGATTCAATTAAAGCTAAGATAATAGTTGAAGCTGCAAACATCCCAATGAAAGAGGATGTTGAGGAAGAATTATACAAGAAAGGAATTCTTGTAATACCAGATTTTGTTGCAAACGCAGGTGGGGTAATATCTTCATATGTCGAGCATATAGGCGGAACACAGGAGAAAATGTTTGATGAAGTAAGGACTAGAATACTCAAGAACACAAGAGCAGTCCTTGAGTTATCTAAGAAAGAAAAGATAAGCCCGCGAAAGGCAGCGATGAAGATAGCGCAAGAACGCGTTAAGAAGGCAATGGAGAATAGATGAAGACAGAGGTAACTCCTGAAAGGCTGAAAGAATTCGTTGATGAGCTTGAGCACAAAAAAATAAAATATTTCATTATAGCAGGTTGGGGCCTTGACGGAAAAAGGGGCTACCAGACAAGGCCGCATCAGGATGCAGACATTCTAGTTTTGGAAAAAGACAAGTCTGAAGTTGAAAAAGTAATAGAAAAGCTGAATTATTCCAGAAAACAATTTGGAAATGTAAATAAATTGAAGAGGGAAGACGGCAGCAAGATAGATTTGACATTCATGACAATTGAGGGGGATGAAGCTGTGACTTATGGAGGGATAGCTGAGACAAGATTCCCGAAGAAATTGATAGATAAAACCCAGAAAGGCCATCTGCAAGGCATAGAATTTAATGTCGGGGCAAACGAGCTGCTAAAAACATGGGGACAGCATGCAGGCAATGAAGAAGACAGGAAATATGCGGCAACGCTTCCTGCAGATGAAGGATTAATGAAAAGGATTAAGAGAATCTTAAAGAGTCCAGAAGATATGCAGAAACACTTCCAGCAGACAAAGAATTTATGAAGAATATTGAGAGAATCCTTGATAATTTTTTACTCTCTTCTCCTCACAAAGTGTGTTGAGTGGCGGTATTTTTTTGCGTTTGCCCATACTATTTCTGCCAAAGGATTTAAGGTTTCGACAACATCAGTCCCGTATCTCTTAAGCTGCTTGTCAATTTGGAACTTGCCGTATTCTGTAATGAAATAGGAATCTGTTCTATGCGACCAGTCCTGAAGAAATTTTTCATTCTGCATATCAGCAATTATTCCTGCAAGACCATCCTGTGCAAATGTTTTCTTAAAATGAGGATATACATCTGCAGCTTTCTGCAGTCCATAAGCTAATGCATTCCTGTCAAAGAAATACAGCTCTTTCTTTATCAGAATCAAAGCATAAACTATGTGCTTATATTCCATGCGACTTAGCAATTCTGTTTCATTTGTCATGAGCAACCAGATTCAATATGAGCAGTTTATATAGATTTCGGATTCCTCATCTTTGTGATACGTAAGATTTTCGATTTCTTATGATAATCATTGCAAGGATAAGTGATAATGCCATGATTATTACATACTGAAGATAATCTGTTTCTGTACTTTTATTCATTTGTTCACCATCAACTTCAGAAATATTTTCTTTATCTGCTCCTATAATCTTCAATCCTACAGCAGGAAATACCCCGAATCCATTATTTTCATAAGTCGCTTTTACGACTAGAATTTCATCATCTACCCGGTCAGTAAGCCTTGCAGTTATCTTCTCTGAGTTTTTCGGCAAGATGCTTCCCTTGTTTTTTGATAATGTAATTCCGTCTGGCGCCAGAAGCTCATAATCTATTTCAAAATCATTCGGATTCATAATTATGAATTCCTGTACATTGCTGGCTGTGAAATCCAGCTTGTCAGGAGAGACTGCAATGCCTGCAGCCGACACAGTTTTTAGCATAAATAAAAAAAATAAAAAACAATATAAAAATTTCATCAGCTCACCGCTACAATGGTAACTTCCCCGACATAATCACCAACAGTTATGCCTTCAGGTATGAACAATTTGAATGCAAGAGGCATTAATGATTCATCAGCCGGAGGAAGCTCTGCTGGCACTACTTGCATGTTTGCCTGCATAACCCCTGAAAGCGAGCTTTCGAAGTCATTGTCAAGGCTGAACTGCAAATTTGATGCAGGTATTGTGCTTTTGCTGTTCGACAGGTTTGTTCCGTAAATTCCCAAATCTATCTGCACATTTCCTATATTTTTCACAGAAGCCTTCTGCCCGAATACATCATCTCCTAATAATTGGACAAAGCTGTTTGGCGCGCCTGATGGAAAGTTCAAATTGCTCGCATCCAATTCAATAGCTGCCGTCGGCATGAATTCGAAGTCTGCTGTAGCTGTTGATTCATTGCTTGAGTCTGAAACAGCAACTGTTATTGTGTGGTTGCCTGGAGCAAGATAGAATGGCGCGCTGACATTTCCTGAAAATATTGCTGTTGTGTTATCCAAATCTTTAATTTTAATCAATACAGCATAAGACACATCATCAATATTAGCAGTTACAGAAATATTATCCATGCCATTCGAATCAGAAACTGTTGCATTAATCTTGATATTCTTCATTCCGCCAGGAAGTGGATAGATTTGTACGCCTGATACATTGCTCTCATCCAATAATTTTATGTCAATTATCTGCGGAAGGGTGTTTTCTACAGAAACTTTCAGCAAAACATCGCTTCCAGAGCTTGTATTATTCAAAATCATACTGCTGTTCTGCAAGTCTGGTGTTGATTCTGCAAAATCAAAAGAATTATTTTCTGTATCGTTGTATAAATCACCTCTTCTCAAAGATTTCCCAGCTGGGACGTGGTTGGCTGGATTTCCTTCAAATAAGCCAGCCTGGATATTTGCAGGATTTCCCCAGCCAACCGCGTCGATAGTTTGATTGTTATGCACTAATGAAACGCCTGCATCTGTGTTTGTAAGCGTTATCGCTTCCTCATAATCAGCATTAGACCAGTTTGCATCATCTTTCAATGTTGACCAGCCAGCGTCTGCAATTAAATAAAATTGCCTTGGCTGCAAAACAGTTCCTTGGGGAATTGTTGCATCTGCTGCAGAGCTTTCTGTCTTAATCACGTAGCCGCTTATATCCACAGAAGAATCTGTTGGATTAAATAATTCCATAGCCTCCCCGCCAGTCTCTGTGCCGACAGGGTCGTACAAAACCTCTGATATAATCACACTGTTTGCTGCAAATGCGCTTGCAACCAGCAGGTTCAGTACCAAAAACCAAATAATCTCTTTCATGATACACCTCCATTTTTTGCTCTAAAGCAAAAGTATAAATATCAAAAGCCATTTTCTGCCTTTGAGGTTGATGTAGGATGTCTCAGAATCGAACTGTCATCATCCATCGTGATGGTGTCAGCATAACAGAGTCTCATCATCGACCTCCTGTTTATTTTCTAGAATTTTGAGTATAATAATTCGAGCTGTCTTGAACTAGACAACAGGTTTATAAATCACAAAATTCGCTCCTCTGTTATGCGCTATCATCGCCAAGAACTGGTTATTGGAAAGAAAGCTCAAAATAAATTAAGAAATGCTTCTGTATGCATCGTTGGAGCTGGAGCTCTTGGCAGCATTTCTGCTGAACTTCTTGCAAGGGCTGGCGTAGGAAAATTAAGAATCATCGATAAAGATGTTGTGGAGTTGAGCAATCTTCAAAGGCAGAGCATGTATACAGAGGATGATATAGGGCAATTTAAGGCAGATGCTGCAAAAAATCACTTGCTACAGATTAACAGTGATGTTTCTGTAGGGAAAAAAGTCGTGGAACTGAATCATAAGAATGTAAATCTCATAAAAGCGGATGTTGTTCTTGACTGCACAGACAATCTTGAAACTAAATTTCTAATTAACGATTATTGCATCAAAAATAAGATTCCGTTAGTCCATGGCTCTGCTGTTAAAACTGCGGGCTTTGTTTTTGTTATCAATGATGGAGCCTGTTTGAGATGCTTCTTGGACAAGAAACAGCCTTATGGAACTTGCGCAGATGTCGGTGTGCTTAATGTGTTAACGCACATGATAGCATCCATGCAGGCAACCCAAGCATTAAAACTCATTATCGGAGAGAAATATGAGAAAAACCTTATCAGAATTGATCCTTGGAACAGCAGGTTTGAAATTATCAAGGTAAAAAAGAACAGTAAATGTCCTATGCATAGGAAGTAGCATGGAATTCGAAATAAAAAAATGCAAGAAGAATGCCGCCTATAAGGTAATCCCAAAAAAAAAGGTGAAGCTTAATCTGGAAAAGATTAAAAAGTCTTTTGAAGTCATGATTGATACGCCAATAGCGTTAGTTATAAAAAGGGATGATGAAATAATTGTGAAAGAATATGGTGAGTTGATGTTCAAAACGCTAACTGATATTGATAAAATACGAAAAATTGCAGATGAGATATATGAGGTGGGAGCTTGAAGTTCCACGTTAAAAGCATCTACAGCCCGAAGCTGATGACTATAGCTTTTGTGATGGCTTTTTACGCTTTTATCACAGGTGTTTTTGAGCCGATAATGGCTCCGACTGCCAAGGCATTCGGAATTTCTGACTTGCAGGTTGGATTGATATTCTCGATAGCTCCACTCATGACAATACTATTCGCGCCTATTTTTGGAAAATTGTCAGATGTTGTTGGCAGGAGGCGTGTCGCATTATTCGGATTAGTTGTTGAGATAATTGCAGTCAGCCTTTATATGTGGAGGCCTGTCTGGTGGGTTTTCCTTATCGGCAGGGCATGCGATGCAATAGGATATTCAGCAGTAATTTACAGTTCCATAGCAAAGATGGAAGATAAAGTAAAAGACCACAAAAGAGGGGCGAGCACAGGGCTTGGGCTAAGCCTGATGAGAATAGGAGAAATGACCGCTCCGTTGTTGGGAGGAGTGGTTGCAGACAAGTTTGGAGTGAATGCTCCGTTCGTTGTATCAATAATCTGCGCAGTCATACTCATAAGCTATCTTTTCAGGTTAAAGACAAAGCATCACAAGCTGAAAATTGAGAGGAAAAACCTGAATCCATTTGCTTCGCTGAAAACTTTTTTACACGTAAAAGAACTCAGGGTTATGATTCTTCTTGGATTCTTCATGAGCTTCATACAGCCATCTCTTGGAATCTTCTTATCTCTTTACATTATTGAGCATCTGAAGGGAAGCTATTCAGATATCGGACTTATCATGTTCTCATTGATGATAGTTGGAGGTTCCCAATTTCTAATTGGAAAGCTGGTTGATAAGATCGGCAGCATAAAACTCATAATTGCAGGCACAACAACTGTTGCAGTTGCATTAATATTAATGTCATTTTCGAATACAATACTGCATTTCGTGCTAAGCGCGTTGCTGCTTTCCTGCGGTTCTGCTTTCTGGAGCACATCAGCCTGGTGCTACATGTCAAAGGTTGGAGAAAAGATTGGCAAGGAAGGAGAAATAGTCGGAGCTTATGCTTCATTGGCAACAATGGGTGTTATGGCGAGCATGATAATAAGCGGAGCAGTAGTCGGAGCCTTCGGATTCAAGACATTGCTTGTTATGAATTCTGTGATTGTAATATGGGTTGTATTCATGGCTGCGCTGATGTTCCAGAATAACGGGTGATTTCTTAAACAATCTATGATTACTATACAGAATAATCAACTGATTATTTAATGCCTCAAAATCAATTCAACTAAATCAGGTTCAACATATTTTTTTCTTACCGTAATTTATGTTAACAAAGTATATAATTTATATCCAATATTTGTATACACATAATATTTACCTAGCCACACTATTCCTGAAATAAGGTTTGAATATGTTTTTATGGCTTGCGGATCAACATGTTTTTCTTTACTATTATACTCTTCTGTTAAATCTTTAATCATTTCTTTTCTAATCTTATTGATAATTTTATCTCCCCAGTAGGGGGTGAGGATTAATGCGGATTTTCCAGCAAGTTTATGAATTGGAACTGGATTTTCCTTTAGATTTAATATCTCTTCTAAGCTTTTAGTAATATGAATCTTCATTTTATAACCCCCCTCTTTGAATTTTGATATTGTAATATTGGATACACTTAAAATAACAACGAGGGTGCATACAGTAATCTCTAGTAATAATGTCCTCACCGAGAACAAATGCATTTGAGTTTTCAGGGGCTGTTTTTCTAATCTTATCATCACGAAGGCGTTTTTCAATTAAAATATCCCAAAATGCCGACCCATCATAATTAGACTCTCTCCCTATAGAAACTACTCCTCCATTCTTACGAATACGTTCTAAGTCGGCAACTACATCTCGATGGCAATATCTTCTCATCTCCTTAAACTCTTTTTGTTTACTCACTAAATACTCCAGTGGAAGACTTGATTCACTAAAGCTCATTAATTTTGGATGCTCTATAGGCACAACTGAAACATATACCCCATTATCCCTTCTACGAAAATCTTTTCCTTCACTTATTAATTCTATTAATCTTCTATCTTTCATTTTTTATTCCTTTGAATTTACATAATCTACAACTTTTTGTATACAATCTTCTCTAATATTCTCCTCTTCGTCTTGTTTTGTTATAGCTTTATTACAACAATTTTTTTCAGCAAATTCATAAATTTCCTTAACCTGTTTTTTAGGCTCAATGTAATGTACCAAATCAATAAAGGCAGTAGCATCAGGAGAGGTATAATGACAGACACTAACCTCAAAAGAATCAAAAAAGAAATGTTCACTTTTCTCTACACATATTATTAAATGGATATTATCATTCTTAATTGTTCCGTACATTACAGTCTCATCATATAATTTAGCCTTACTGCAGTATTCAGATTTTTTCCAAATAGCTTCTTTAGCAAGCCTTGCAATATCTTCTAATTTTAATTCGTTTGCCATTTTATTACCTTAATTTTCTTAAAAGATTATTTACTTTTTTTCTAGTTCTTTTGTATTTATTTTCTTCATTATTATTCCTCTTTTTTTCTTTTATTTTTTCATATTCTTCCATTAAACTATCGTATTTTGGCTCGAGAAACCAATAATCTGGATTTAGAGGGTCCTCTATTATAAAACTAGCCCCGGGTTCGGTTAAAATTGCATCAAACTGCCTATATTCACGCAACTCCTCATAACCATCCACAGTAGGATAAGACCTTGTAGTCTTTCTGGTCATATGTAAATAAACCCCTTCCCCTAAAGGAATCTTAATACTTCCATTATAATAATCTCCTTTGATTTCACATTTATGAAAACC
>CAIVOO010000091.1 GCA_903907555.1 uncultured archaeon
AATGTGTGCCCTACATGGTCCTTGTCCAGAACAGTCTTGATTTTCTTGTGGAATAAATCCTCAAGCAAGCCCTTGTGCATTCCAACTTCTCTCCTAAGAGTCATCGCATCATACATTACAAGCAGTGCGAATGCAAGAACTGCAACAAAAAGAGGGGATGCTTTCTGTTCAATATAAATTGCTGTCGCCAGCGCTGCAGTAAAAGCAGCATGCCCGCTTGGCATCCCTCCTGGCAGAAAGAAAACTTTCCAATCAAAAGATTTTTTCTTTACAGAAGACCAGATTAATTTAATCAACTGCGTTATCAGCCATGCAGCAATAATCGATATGAAAACCTTGCTTTGCAAAATTGGGGTCATATAATCAATACCTCTTTATTCTTTGGAATCATATCCTGAATATAAATATTCGCAAAACATTTATAAATAGGCTGTTTTCAATTTTAGTTAAGCCTCCATAGCTCAGCAATGTACTATAAATTTAAGTCTGGAAAACTGAAGAATCTTTTGAAGCAAGCGATAGCTAAAGCAGGCTCTGAAAGAAAGTTATCTAAAATGGTTAGTATGCCTAAAGGAACCATATACCATCTGAAATCTGAGACTAGAAATCTATCTGAACAAAATGCAAGAAAGATTTTGCAGTTTCTCGATATTGAAATGTCGGATATTCTAGGAGATATTGTGGAGCAGTTACCAGACAACTGGGGGCAGCGCAAAGGTGGAAAGATTCAAGTACTAAAACTAAAGCAGGTTGGTAAATTTGACAAATCAATGAAGCAGTTAAGGATTTCCAGTTCAGTTTATATGAAGAACTGGCATCGCAAAATGCGTATTAATAATCCAGAGGAATACCATAAATGGCAATATGAAAGATTCAAAAAAATTGATGGTGGATACAAGCACTCATTGTCAAACGGAACCAAAATCCGGAACGAATTGGAAAGACTTGTTGGAAATTTTCTGTTGAAACACTTAAAATCTATAGATTATGAGCCTTACATTAATGTGAATGGCAAAGCATACTTTCCTGATTTCAAATTCAAAAATAAAATAATCGAAGTCACTGAATGGAAAAATCCGAGTTTGAAAAAGTTGAATTACCTAAAAAAGAAGGTTTCGGACTGCAAATTGGCAGGATATTCTGTATGCTTTTTTGTTCCTGAAAGATACAGAAAGTTTTATAAAGCACTTGATTGTCTTGTAGTTTCAGACCTAAGTGAGCTCTTAGATTTTGTTTGCCCTCATAGCTCAGACGTTATGAGTGAAAAACTCATACGGAGCAATCGGTAGAGCACGCGACTGTTAATCGCGGGGTCGCCAGTTCGAGTCTGGCTGAGGGCGTTTTGTTATTTTAATAGAAATATAATAAAAAAATAAAAATATTCTACCAATAGAACATTGCTCTTATGGAATCCATGAAGCTGTGCTTTATTGCCTTGCATTCAGATTTCTTTGCTTTGAATGTTGTCTTGCACTGCTTCTTGCTGTCTTTGTAGGCAGACTCGCATTGCTTTCTTGATTCCTTGTCTTTCTTTCCGTCAGCAGTTGCAGAACAGTTGTCTTTTGTTTCGCTGCACGTTTTATAG
This sequence comes from uncultured archaeon, assembly GCA_903907555.1. Taxonomy (GTDB): domain Archaea; phylum Nanobdellota; class Nanobdellia; order Woesearchaeales; family CAIVOO01; genus CAIVOO01. Next base: position 1,586 of record CAIVOO010000091.1, read on the forward strand.
CAGTCGCTCTTCACTTGAGCTGCGTCTGAAACACATTGCAAGAAAGTCTGGTTTCCCAAGCCCATATTTGCTTTTATTAATTCTGGTTTTGGTTCATCTGTTTCCTGTGCAAAAACAGCCAAGGAGAAAACAGCAAGAACGAACAAGCTTAACACAAAAACGTTGATTGTTTTCATTTTACACCTCTTTTCTAGTGTTAATGAACTATTATTTATATTGCTTTCCCTGACAAAAGATTTATAAATGAAACTCTTAGATTCCTTCAATATCGAGCCCGTAGCTTAGTCTGGTGGAGCGCACGAC
>CAIVOO010000092.1 GCA_903907555.1 uncultured archaeon
GAAAAGAAAAAAGGTTTATGCAATAAGTGCGAAAACAAGAAATAACTATTTCTTCGCAGCCTTAATCACGGCTCTTGCGACAGTATTCGCCACGCCTTTGTCGAATGGTCCAGGAATTATCTTCTCGGCAGTTGGCTCCTTAACTAATCCTGCTAATGCTTCTGCAGCTGCTATCAGCATTTTCTTTGTTATCTTTGCGCGAATCTTCATCGCTCCCTTGAATATTCCAGGGAATGCAAGAACATTGTTTATCTGATTCGGAAAATCCGAGCGCCCTGAAGCGACAATCACTGCCCCGCCTTTCTTTGCCTCATCAGGCATTATTTCCGGGACAGGATTTGCCATTGCAAATATTATTGGAGAATTCATTTTGGAAACCATCTCTGCCGTTACCTGATTTGGCCCTGATACACCGATAAAAATGTCTGCGCCAACCAAAATTTCAGATATTTTTCCAGACAATCTTTCTTTGTTAGTTAATCTTGCAAGCTCTTCTTTTGCAGGATTCATGTTTTCCTTGCGCCCTTCATAGATGGCGCCTGCCTTGTCGCAAAGTATGATATTCGTAAATCCGTACTGAAGAAGCAGCTTTGTTATGGCTGTTCCTGCAGCGCCTGCTCCTGAAAAAACAATCTTCGCATCCTTGCCCTTGCCTGAAACTTTCAGCGCATTAATCAGGCCTGCAAGCACAACAACTGCTGTTCCGTGCTGGTCGTCATGCATAAGCGGGATGTCAAGCGCCTCTTTCAGCTTCTCTTCAATATAGAAGCATCTTGGCGCAGATATGTCTTCAAGGTTTATCCCTCCGAAAACAGGGGATATGCTTTTTACAATCTTGATTATCTCTTCAGGATCTTTTGAATCGATACAGATTGGGAATGCGTCAAGCCCTGCAAATTTCTTAAACAAAGCGCATTTTCCCTCCATCACAGGAAGCCCTGCCTCTGGCCCTATATCCCCAAGCCCGAGGACTGCTGTCCCGTCAGAAATAACAGCAACCATCTTTGACTTGAATGTGTAATCATAAACCTTTGATTTATCCTTGGATATTTCTATGCAAGGCTGCGCAACACCTGGAGTGTATGCGAGCGACAAGTCGTGCCTGTCATTAAGCGGCACCTTGAGTTTTATTGCAAGCTTTCCCAAATGCTTTTTGTGCAATTCAAGCGATTCTTCAGAAAGACTCATTTTTTGAACTCTCTTGTCACATACTTGTATGCAGAATATGATGCTATTGAGCCTTCTGCAGCAGCTGTTATGAACTGCTTCAGCTCAGACTTGTCAGAAATATCTCCTGCCGCGAAGAATCCTGAAATATTTGTCGCCTGATTCTTATCTACTATTACAAAACCGAATTCGTTGATGTCAACTCCTATGCTGACTGCAAGGTTGTTGTTAGGCTCTGCGCCTATCTGGACGAATACTCCGTCGACTGAAATATCTTTATGGTCATCAGTGTGAATTTTTTCAACAAACTTGCTTCCTTTAATCTCAACAATATTGGTATTGTGCAGAACTTCGATTTTAGGATGCGCATAAACCCTTTCAGAAGTTATCGGCTCTGCCCTTAACCTGTCCCTTCTGTAAATAACATAAACTTTCTTTGCGTATTCTGCCAATAACAAAGCACCTGTTGCTGCAGCATCAGAGCCTCCGACAATTGCGACAATCTTGTCCTTGTACAAGGGACCGTCGCAGGTGAAGCAATAACTTACGCCTTTCCCCTGGAAATGCAGTTCGCCAGGGCAGTTGAGATGCCTGTGCTTCATTCCAGCAGAAAATATTATGCTTCTAGCCTCAAGCTCTTTTTTAGCAGTCTTGATCTTGAATATGCCGCCATCCTTTTTCAGCTCAAGAACCTCTTCATTCAAAGTCTTGACTCCTGAATGCGTGACATGCTTCTTGAACTTGTCCATCAAATCTATTCCTGATATTGATGGCTCGCCTATCCAGTTCTCAACAAGGTGGGCTTCCATTCCTGTCCCGCCGAATTCTTTTGCAATGAGAAGAGTATCAAGCTTATACCTTGCTGCGTAAAGCGCAGCGCCATAACCAGCAGCTCCTCCTCCTATAACAATTACGTCGTACATATATAATAGGGAAAAGAAGGGGTATATAAAGTTTATTCACTAATAAAAAAAATAACAAAAAAATAAGAAATTAACAGCTTGCCAAACACTGCTGCTTGTAATCGCCTTGCAACTGGTTGCAGTAATCGCATGCGTTTGACGGCGTATTTCCTTGCGCACCCTGCGCCTGCTGCATTAACGCATTAACATCCTTGCAGTTTGCTATTTCAGCATCGCTAATCTTGCTTGCTGCTCCTGATGTTCCGAAATCCTTAAGCACAGTCGTTATCTTTCCATCCGGGTCGATAGTCTTCGCAAGACCAAACGGGACTTCGCCAGATACCCACGATTCTGACTTTGAGTCAGCATCCTTGAATTTCGTGACGCTCACAGTCTTTCCTGTCGGAGTCGTGTAAGTTCCTGTTCCGATTATTCCTACATTATTCTCATAATTTTTTTCGTCAGGCAAATTTGCTGCAGGAGCATCTTTTACATCCATGCACAATACCTGCCCGCCTGATTTCATGACATACTTTGACGGCTGATAGTTATTATTGGTATTCATCCACATCTGGGACACAAATTCATTGCCGCCAGTATTGCCGCTTGTCTGCATTCTTAAAACACCATTGTCAAAACTGATGACTTCCATCCTCATGGTTGTAGTTGTCTCTCCTTGTGTTTCCCACTCAACCCATGAGCCTGCCTTGTACGCCATAAATCCCTTAAATGCATCAGAAACCTTTGCAGGCTCTGTTTTTTCAGGCGTCCCGCCTAACTTCTGCTGCTCTGCTGTACCTGTTTCTGCCTGCTTGCCGCAAGCGACGAGAAACAAAGCAAGAACGAAAAACGCAAAAATATACTTTTTCATAATACACCCCCTTAGACGATTAAGTATATATGAAGTATTTAAAATTTACCTATTCAGATTATCATTCAATAAACTACTCACTGATGATGGCTAATATTTAAAAAACATATCTCCATTACCGTGGTTTAGGAGGTGTTTTAATGGCAAATCCAGTAGGAAGTTGGGCCTTTATTATAGGTATAATATTGGCCATACTAGCAGGACTCGCAACAGTACCTTACGCAGCACTCATACTGCTCATATTAGGTTTGATTGTCGGATTCCTGAACATTACAGAGAAGGAAGTCAACTCTTTCCTGATTGCGTCAGTCGCATTGATAATGATTGGCACAGCAGGATTGGCATCAGTAGACTTCATCGGTCTGGTGTTGGCAAAGATATTGGCTAATATAGCAGCATTCGTTGCGCCAGCAGCGCTTGTAGTTGCGCTAAAGTCGGTATATGCATTAAGCAAAGATTAAAGTTTTTGTTTTTTATTTTCTTTCTTATTTCTCCAAAATATTTATAAAGAGCTAATCACGCATTTCTGCCATGGCAAAAATAAAACTAACATTCCCAAATGGTTCAGTTAATGAGTATGATGCAGGCATCACTGCATTTGAAATTGCAAAGCAGATTAGCAACAGCCTTGCAGAAGCTGCAGTGGCTGCAAAAGTTGATGAGCAGCTTATTGACTTGACAGCGCCTATCAAGAAGAACGGAAGGTTTGAAGTCATCACATCAAAATCAAAGGAAGGGCTTGAAGTTCTAAGGCACAGCACAGCCCACTTGCTTGCTCACGCTGTTAAAAGGTTATTCCCGAAAGCAGTGCCAACAATTGGCCCTGTTGTTGAGGAAGGATTCTATTACGATTTCGATTCAAAGCCATTCACGCCGGAAGATTTAGTGAAAATAGAAGCTGAGATGGCGAAGATTGTCGCAGAGAAGATTGACATCAAAAGATTAGAGCTTACAAAATCTGAAGCAAAGAAAGTATTCAAGGATAACCCTTACAAATTAGAATTGATAGATGAGTTTGAAGGTAACATTTCTGCATATGGACAAGGAGATTTCATGGATTTGTGCAGGGGCCCGCATCTGCCGAACACGTCTAAAATAAAGGCTTTCAAAATCACAAAGCTTGCTGGCGCGTATTGGAGAGGCGATGCGAACAACAAGCAGCTGCAGAGGATTTACGGGATAGCTTTCTTCAGCAAGAAAGAGCTTGATGATTACCTCAAACTGATTGAAGAGGCAGAGAAAAGGGATCATAGGAAGATTGGAAAAGAGCTTGAATTGTATTTCTTCCATGAATATAGCCCAGGCTCTGCATTCTTTGAGCCGAAAGGAGCAGTAATTTACAATGAACTGATGAAATACATCAGGGAGCAGTATTTTATCAGAGGATACAAAGAAGTGGTCACTCCGTTGCTTTATGACAAGGCATTGTGGGAGACTTCTGGGCATTGGGAGCATTACAAGGATGACATGTTCAAGCTGACAATTGATGGAAGAGAGTTCTCGCTAAAGCCGATGAACTGCCCAAGCCATCTTCTTATTTTCAAGAACAGGACAAGAAGCTATAAGGAGCTTCCGCTAAGGATTGCTGATTTTGCCCCGTTGCACAGGAATGAGCTGAAGGGAGTTCTCAGCGGATTGACAAGAGTGAGAAAATTCTGCCAGGACGATTCGCACATCTTCTGCACAGAAGAGCAGATAGCTCCAGAGCTTCTTGGGCTGATTGATTTCGTTGATTTCATCTACAAAGAAACATTCAATTTCGAATACAATGCAGTCCTCAGCACAAGGCCTGAGAAATTCATGGGTGACGTAAAGCTTTGGGACAAGGCAGAGAAAGTTTTGGAAGAAGTCCTGAAGAAAAGAAAAATCCTGTACAGGCTGGCTCCTGGAGAAGGAGCATTCTACGGGCCGAAGATAGACTTCAAAATAAAAGATGCTTTAGGAAGAGACTGGCAGCTTGCAACAATACAGGTTGATTTCCAGATGCCGCTGAGATTCGAAGCGACATACGAAGGCGAGGACGGAAAGAAGCACACTCCAATCATGCTTCACAGGGCATTGCTCGGAAGCGTTGACAGGTTCATAGGAGTATACACAGAATCCTGCGCAGGAAAATTCCCTCTCTGGCTAAGCCCAGTGCAGGTCAAGATATTATCAATATCAGACAGGCATGTAGATTATGCAAAGAAAGTAATTCAGATGTTCATGGACGAAGGCATAAGGACAGAGCTTGACGACAGGGCGGAAACAATACCGAAGAAAGTCAGGCAGGCAGAGATGGAGAAAGTTCCTTACATCTTAGTCATAGGTGACAAGGAAATGCAAAATGAGACGGTAAATGTAAGGACGAGAGACAACGTAGTGCACGGCGAAAAGAAAGCAAAAGAATTCTTGGAACAGGTAAAGAAAGAGATAAAGGAGAGAAAGCTGTGAATTACAATCTTGAACTTGAAAAAGCTGAAGCAGCAATAAAAAAACAGAAAGCGAAGCTCATCTGCATACAGCTGCCAGACGGCCTGAAGCCGAAAGCAGGTGAGATAAAGGATTTTCTTGAAGATAACACAAAAGCAAAAATCATTATCTGGTGCGGCAGTTGTTTCGGAGCCTGCGACACTCCAAGCGATTTGGATAAGCTCGGAGTTGACTTAGTCATACAGTGGGGGCATAATGAATTCCCCTGGATGGCGAAATGATTGAAGCGTTATTAGTCCTGATTTCATTTCTCGGCTTAATAGTGGGAATAACTCTCGCATTGATAGCGCCGGAAGAGCTGAAGGATGGAAGGAAATATTTCGTCTGGGTGAAGTTTGTTTTATTACTATTAATAATTGGCATCTCTGTATTCTTCAGCATGAATTATTATCTTGCAATTCCGATAATAATTGCTGCAGGACTATTTTTCTATAAGAGAGAATACATGTTTTTGCCAGCATTCGCAGCATTTGTCAAGGATGCGAACGGATTGTTCATTCTATATTCACTGTTATTTCTATACGGACTGCCTGTAGGAAGCCTGACTAAAGAAAAAACATTCTGGGCGACTGCGAAGAAACTTCTGATGAGGCATATTGCCTATATAGCTGTGGGAATAGCTGCAATAGTAATCAAGAATTATATCTAAGCAAATCCTTTGCTGCAAACCAACAACTTCACAAACACAGTCCCTCCTGTTCCGAGAGGAAGAGGCTGTATCGCAGGCTTGCCGTATCTTGTGCAGTCTCCGCTTGTAACATTAAAGCAATACTTGTTTCCTTGGCAGGCATCGTTAACCTTGTATGCTGAAAAGTCATAAACCTTGCCCCACACTCCGAGCGTGTCATTAAGCAGGCGGGTCATGGTGCATCGCAGGTATTCGCAAGAATTTCCTCTGCAGCCATAATCATCTATGGGACAATAAATTCCATTCAAACCGCCGCAGTCCTGGAACAAGGCATGAAATCTCTGCGCCTCGCACATGCTTGTTGTCCTCATTATTGCTCCTATCATATTAGAAGCAAGCTGCTGGTCTTCGAATACTACTGTTGATGACGGAGCTCCTGTGCTTTGCCCTGGCTGGTACTTTATTGCAAAAAATATCCCAATAGTTACGAGAAGCACAACAATCACAACCCCGAACAGTTCCATTTGCGCTCTTCTTGAACATAGCATCCTTAAGGTCGAAATGCCTTGCTTGCTATTTGCGAGTGCGTCGTGGGGGTTGTCCCTTACGGGGCGACAGCACCTGCGATTACAGTTCAAGCATTTCGAAGATGCTATGTTCAAATCTTTTCTCATTTTGCCCTCGCATAAGATGTGACTTCGAGATAGCCTAGATAATATTGCCTGTTGTTTATCGAATCAAATATTGTAACAGGCACCCTGCTGGGCAAGGACCTTGAAGCATTTGGCGGAGTATTATTGTACAGCACAACAGGTGCAGCAGGCGGCATTATCTGGCGCACGACTATCGAGCTGAAGCCGAAAAGATTGAAATAATAATCCTGCTCAGAAGGCGATACAACACCAAACCCTTTCATTTTATACAGGTCAAAGCAGTTGAACTCGATTGTCTCCTCAATCGCGCACTGCAGCTCCGGCAGATAAGACAAAGTCTGCACCACCTTGATTGCAGAGCCTGAAAACTGCTGCTCTGTCGAAACTTCTATCGAGCGCTTGGAATACTGTGCGTAAAACACAAGAACAATGACTAGGATTATGAAAAATATTCCGAGAATCGCAACCGATTCCATCATCTTGATTTGGGCTTTTCGTCTATGCGCATAGC
>CAIVOO010000093.1 GCA_903907555.1 uncultured archaeon
AGTATAACTGCTCTGTAATAGAATGTTTCCAGTCAGGAGGGGATAATACTCTTGCGCTTGTTTCAGAACAAGGGCATAAGTTTTACACGCAGATATTCTGGTATGTTGTATTGGCAACAGTGTTTGCTGCGTTCATACTTGTTATATCATCTTCAACAGTTTACGGCGCAATTCAGGGAATAGGAAGCGCTTCAGTGGTTGCTGGATTGAATTATTTCCTTATCAAGTTTGCTCAGAATCTTGTTCCAGGAGAGGCTGCCCAGGCAGCAGGGCCTGCATTGGCGAAAGTTTTCGGATTTTTCGAGACTGGATTCATAATCCTGCTAGTTGGCGGAGCTGCATTATTCATTATAGGATTTATCTGGAAGATTGTTAAGAAGAAAGAACAGCAAGAAACCTAGCCGAAGCTTATTATCGGAACAAGCTTGTCAGAGACAACTTCTCCTGTAGAAGCATCAACTTTTATGTTCAATGTCTTGAAATTTCTTGTGACAAAGGTGATATTCCATACCTGCCCCAAATCAAGATGCTGCAAAATGAAAATCTTCTTTATCGGAAGCTCTGCAGGATATTTATCCTCCTGAACTTCTTGTGTGATTGAGTCTGCCTTTTCATAATCAATCTTGACTTTGCTCATATCAAGCTCTTTGAGAACATCATTCTCTTTCTTGAAAGCCTCTGCCTCTGGCATTGCAGTTATGCTCTTGTCTTCTATCTGAAATGTTGTCAGCAAGTCTTTTTTCTTGTCATAATAGCCTATCTGCGCATTGTTTATGCCTGACTGCTCTTTTATGAAGAATATATGAGTCAGAATCCTGTCTGCATTCTTGTATTTCTTGAAATGCGCATCAGCCTCAAGCCTTGCAAGCCAGTCTTTGATCATCAGCTAAGTAAAAAGGATAATGTTTATATAGGTTTTGATTGATTTTTCAGTCATGGAAGACAAACAGAAAAAGAAGTTAGGAAGGCAGCAGTATGTCTTGGTTGGAACGCATTCTGCTTCTAAAGTGTGCGAATACACCAAGAAATCCATTCGCGATACAGATGTCTGCTACAAGCAGCAGTTTTATGGTATAAACAGTCATCTTTGCGTGCAGATGTCGCCATTCTTAGCATGTTCTAACAGCTGCATCTTCTGCTGGAGGGATGTTGACAGCAGGGATTACATAAAATGTGATGCAGCAGGCATGGAGCTGGATGAGCCTGATGAAATAATTGACGGCTGCATCAAGGCGCAGATAAAACAGCTGCGCGGATTTGGCGGGAATGAGAAGGCAAGCAGGGAAAAATATCTGGAATCTAAAACTCCTAAGCACTTCGCAATCTCGCTGACTGGAGAGGCAACTCTTTATCCGAAGCTCGGAGAGCTGATTGAAAAGCTTCGAAAGCGCGGGATGTCATCATTCTTAGTAACCAACGGTATGTTTCCTGACAAATTAAAGGATTTGAATCCGACACAGCTTTATGTTTCAATACCTGCACCAAACAAGGAACTCTATCAAAAGATTGACAGGCCGATATTCAAGGATGCATGGGACAGGATGCTGAAGACTCTTGATATCTTGCGTGAGAAAAGGGAGAAAGATGAAAAATGCAGGACAGCTTTGAGGATTACGTTAATAAAAGATTTAAATGATTCTCATCCAGAAGAATATGCTGAGCTTGTGAAGCTCTCCAATCCAATGTTTGTTGAAGTTAAGTCTTACATGTGGGTCGGATATTCGCAGAACAGGCTGAAAAAAGAGAACATGTGCTCTCAGAAAGAGGTCAAGGATTTCGCAATAGAGATTGGGAAGCATTGCGGATACAAACTGATTGATGAAAAAGAAAAGTCGCGAGTAGTTTTGTTGATGAAAGAGGACAGGGAGGACAGAAAACTATGACAGAACTAATTTATCTCAAGAATGGGTATCAGAAAGAATGCGAAGCAGCAGTTGTCAGTGCTAATGACAAGACTATTGTTCTTGATAAGTCAATCTTTTATCCTGAATCAGGAGGTCAACCTGGTGATTTTGGTGTGATAAAAAAAGGCAGTGAAGAATTCAAGGTAATTTCTGTAAAAAAGTCTGGTGGCGATATCTCGATTGAAGTCGACAAGCCAGGGCTTAATGCAGGCGACAAGGTTAATTGCATTGTTGACTGGGACAGGAGATACATTTTAATGAAATACCACACAGCAGCTCATCTGCTTTCCGCAATGATACACAAGCACACAAATGCATTGATAACAGGCAACCAGCTAGGGTTGGAGCAGTCAAGGATTGATTTTGACTTGGAAAATTTCGACAGGGAAAAGCTGCTGACTTATTTTGATGAAGCCAATGAGCTGATTAAGAAAAATATTGAGGTTAAAAGCTATTTTATGCCATCTGAAGATGCATTCAAGCTTCCTGAACTGTTCTCGCTCAAGGGAAAGCTCCCGCCCCAGATAAAAGAATTAAGGATTGTTGAGATAGTTGATGTTGAGAGGAATGCCTGCGGCGGAACACACCTAAAGAATATAGGAGAAATAGGAAGGATATCATTCCTAAAAGCAGACAATAAAGGAAAAAATAATAGAAGGGTTTACTTTACCATTCAAGGCGCATAGACATCCACAACATTGGATGCTGATTTCTTGCTTCCGTGCCTTGCTATGAACGGCTTGAGCTGGAAGTCTCCCACTACTCTGAGCTTTGTTTTAAGCTCGTAATCGAGAAGTATCTCTTCCTTGGGGTCTAAGTGGTGAAGGTTCCATGATATTGCTGTTCCGCCAGGGAACTGGAAGACTTTAGACGGTTTCAATGTCTCTTCTGACCTTCTTTCAAGCATGCAGATTGATGGTATCTTGTCTATTATTTCAATATTTTTTATCATCCTGCTGCTTCTGTTCTTTATCCTAAGAATAACTCTCACTCTTGATATTCCGCCTTCTGCCATCTCGACATTCTTTACGGATTTCTTTAAGACAATCGGGTTCTTGAAAGCGAGCCATACAACAAGTATTATGATTAGCACTATTGCTAGATATGCCAAAGGCCTGTAGCTCTTTACTATTTGTATTGTGGTTGTTTTTCCTGGCCCTAACCTCACTGTTGCTAAATATTGATATCCATCCCCGAATTTTGCGAGAGTCATCTTTGGTACTGTGTTTGTGAAATACCTGTCAAATCCGCTTACAGCAAATTCAAACTCTGATTCAGATTCAACAGTGCCATTGTTTGTGAATGTTATTTTTGAGGTTTCAACAAGCCCTTTCTTTTCCTTGCTCTCTTCTCTTATGAAGTTTCCATATCCGCTTATTGAGAATTCCTGCTTGAATTCTTTTACAAGGCTTCCATTATGCATTACCTGTATTGTCAATGTGTCAGCCCTCGGCTTTATCTGAGGATCGAATGATACTGAGAAATCAATTACTTTTTCTTGGCTTGAGTTCAATGTGACTGTTGATTTCTTATCAATCAAATCGCTCTTAAGCGTTATGTCAAAGTCGCCCACATCAAGCTTGTTGTTGTTCTTCAAAGCGACTTTTACAGAGTTTGTTCTCTTTGGGCTCATAATAACTGGAATGTCTGCATTTACTGTTACATCAAAAGGATATTTTATCAGGTCTTCCCTGACATAAGCTGTGACAACCTGCTTTACGACTTCACCAGTATTTTTTGATGTGAAAGCGATTTCTACATCATGCCTGCCAAAGCTGATAGTATCCCTTGGCTTGATATAAAGCATTGTAGTCTTGCTTGATGAGGAATTAACATCAACACCTGAAGTGTAGTCTGTGATTGGCTGCATAGTGATTGACCACATTACATCTTGATGAGAAATAGCATATCTGTCTGCTGCCTTGTCATTATACAATGTAACCTCAAAGCTCGCAGCATCATAAGGCGAGATTTGGTCAACGACTGGCTTAAAAGTGATGTTGGTTGCGAAAGCAAATTGCATACATAGCAGTAGAATTGCAAGGAAAAGCAGTTTTTTTGTCATCAAGCACCTCTTCTCAAAATCTATGCTATTCTAATATTTAAAGCTTTGGGTTTGGATATTTGGATTCCTCCCTCGCAGAATTGCAAAATATTTATATATTGGGCAGAATGTTGCAAGTTTATGGATAAAAAATTAGGTTTGATTGAGAAATCTCTGATTTTCACAGCAGTCATTGTCCTGCTCATGGCGTTCTATTCATTGTACAAGCTTTTTATTCTGAAAGCTAGTTTTGGATGGGGCAGCGTCCCCATATTTGATGA
>CAIVOO010000094.1 GCA_903907555.1 uncultured archaeon
CCAAGTTCTATGTAGACAAGGCTTTCAGGAAAGCAAGGACCAAGGTAGATGAGAAAAGAGGCAGCTTGTCAGGCACTCCATCGCAGAAAGCGAGGGATATGGAAGGCATGCGCGTAAGCATAGTTGGCGATATCCTGGTTGATGAATGCGAAAGAATCCTGAAATCATTTCCTTCAATCGATTCATTGCCTATGATTTATCAGGAATTGATTAAGAATAATTTTGATTACGGCGACTTGAAAAAATCATTAGGGGCAGTCAACTGGGCAAAAGACATTACCAGGGATTTCCAAAAGGAATTTTCCCGTAGGATTCACAAGGCTTACGACTCGAACAAGGCAATACAGCACAGGATTGAGTTTTATGGAAAGATTGCAACCATTTTCAGGAAGATTAACAAAAATCTGGCTTATCTGGAGCAAGTGCGCTATGCAATGAGGGACTTCCCAGACATAAAACAGAACGTGTTCACAGTCTGCATAACAGGATTTCCTAATGTTGGAAAGAGCACTTTGCTGAACAAGCTTACAGGCTCCAAAGCAGAGGTTGATTCTTATGCTTTTACAACAAAGAGACTGAATGTTGCAACAGGACGTTTCGGGATACATAAAGTGCAGTTCGTGGACACGCCAGGAGCTTTGAATCGATTCGAGAAAATGAATACCATTGAAAAGCAGGCGTATCTGGCAATGAAGCATTCTGCCGATTTGATTGTTTATGTGTTTGATTTGACAGAGACCTATCCCATAAAAGATCAGATGAAGCTGTACGAACTGATAAGGGAATTCGGAAAGAAAGTGCTGGTTTACGTAAGCAAGACAGATGTAACAGAAGAGGAAGAAGTCAGAAGCTTTGGAAAGAAATATGACATAATTACTGATTCTGAAGAGTTGAAGAAGATAATAGTGGAAAATTTAAGCCAAAAAACTAGTTCTTAAGCCAATAAAAAGAAAGAGAAAAAATAAAAATTTAACTTACTGCCTGCGCGCCTGGAGTTGTAAAGTCGCACTTGGCTGCATCAAAGCAGCTTGAATCCTTAATTGCAAGCAATCTTGCATTCAGGCACGACTCGTCCTTTCCATCCTGCTTGACTGATGGGTGCGCTTCCAAGTTCTTGACTGGCTCTCCGAGCTTTGAGCCCAAAGCACTTAAGTCTACTGTGAACTTCTTGGCTTCTCCTGCCTTCAACGCATTTCCGTCAAATAGGTATGTTGCCTTTCCACTTGCTCCGACTGCATAGAACCACATTCCTGAATAGTCAACCTTTCCAGAGTTCTTGAATGTTATATCCAAGCTTCCATCCTTCAAGTTGCAGGAGCATGGCGTATATCCCAATGCCAATAGCTTGTCGCAGTATCTTATTTCTGCTGGAGCTTCCTCAACTGGCGCCATTGTTTTCGGCGTTTCAGCTGGCTTAGGCGCTTCAACTGGAGCTACTGGCTGCTCTGGCGCTGTTGGTGCTGTGACTGGAGGAGTAACCTCTTTGCCACCCTTGAATATCAGGATGAGCACTACAATCACTACCAAAGCTATCAGAATTCCAACCCAAAGTCCCCAATTGCTTTTCTTGGTTTCCTTTTGAGCGTGTTCTTTTTTCGCTTTTTGTTCGTGTTTTTTCATTATAATACCACCTCAGCTTGTTCTTGCTAAATAGGGGAGAGTATTTAAAGGTTTCGGCATTCGCAATAGCAGATGAAACTGCTACTGACTGCTAAAGGGCATCCGAATATTACTGGCAATCATAAAAACAGCATAGAATTCTCGCTTGAAAATGATATAACAACTAGGGCTGACTGTGTATTGGGCGTAAGTTCTGTGGTTAACAAGGATGCATTAAAGCTTCTAAAAGAAAAAGTGAAGATTCGATTAGTATTGGAAGCAGCTAACCAGAAAGAAGAGCTGACTGCTTATGGCAGCCCTCAAATAACAGCAACAAAGGGCTTCATAATAAGGAAAAGCAACATAATAGATGACAAGACTGCAGCAATCTATGCTGACAAATCAGCAGCAGACATTTCGAGGGAATTCATAGATAAGATTAAGAATGATGTAAAGATTACTGTGAAAGTGGAAGTCATCGGCAAATATGAAAAGCTGGACTTCTATGAGGGCATACAATACATATGATAAAGGCAATCCTTTTCGATTTTGATAATACATTAGAAAACTGGGAGCTTGCATATAAGGGATTAAAGGGAAAATTCTCAGAAATAATATCTAAAAAGTACAATATTGACAAATACAGATTCTTCAAAGAGCTTGTAAAGACGGACAAGATGCTTAGCGGAAATACTTCCAACCCAAAAAAATATGGAAGGCAATATTGGGCTAAAATTACGCTGGCAAGATTTGGGAAAAGAATAGATGCTAAGGAAGCAGCAGAATTCGAAAACCTATACTGGAGATATTCCCTGCCATTGCTTAAAACATTTCCTGATACAAAACAAACATTAAGCTATTTGAAAAAGAAATACAAATTGGCTTTAGTGACTGATTCTGACGGCGCTGTTGAAAGAAAAGATGCCAAGATAAAAAAGATAGGCATATGGAATTATCTTGACGCAATAA
>CAIVOO010000095.1 GCA_903907555.1 uncultured archaeon
AGTGATATCGGAGGACTAGTATTTAAGGTATTGGGAGCAGCACCTATATTCTATAATTTGGGAGCAGGAGCTGTATTCGGATATTCAGGACTAGAACCAAAAAATCATGAATTCGGAATGCAGTTTTTCGTACAGTCATTGCCTGCTGTTGCAGGAGGAATAGGCTTGGATGACAAGGTTGAAGATTCTATAGAAGGATGTGCGCTGCTAAGCGGAACATTAATGGGAGCTTATGTGGTAAGTTTGATTGTGGGTTATGCAGCAGGAAAAATTGCAAAAATTTTGATAGGATAAAGGATTGGAGGAAAAAAATGGAAAAAATAGAGGAATTGGAACAGAAAATAAAAGAAGAGATGAAAGCCAGAAACAGGCTCTGCGATAGAAATGGAAAAGGAATGGTTGTGCCGTTCGCTGGAGGGATGTTTGCTGGAATGGGATTGCTGTACATAGCGAAATCAGAAGCTGAGTTCATGTTTGGAGCAGCAATTATGGGATATGCAGTAGCTTGTTTGGGCTTTGGATTGCTAGCTAATGGATATGAAATTGGCAAATATGACAAGAAGATAGATGGAATGAAGTTAGAATTAGAATCCATGAAAAAAGTGCAGATGTGAAATGGCAAAAACGCTTGATTTGGAGAGGCATTTTTTCAAGGTTGCAAAGAATCTTGAAACGCGGAAAGAGGTAAAGGAGACTTTCATCAAGGAAGTCACAGAAGCTTCAGAGAAATGGATAGACAATAAATTAAGATTCAGGATAATGGGGTTGAAATAAATATCATGAAAGAAATAATTGTAAGGCAAACAGGGGAAGAGTTCAACCTATTCATACTTTTTTTCGGATGGCATTATCGATTTCTATAGTTATCAAAATATGATTTTAGTTTAGGGTGTTTGAAAATAGTAAACCAAGTCGGCGGACTTTAATCGCGGAGGAAAATAAAATGATATCGACAATTATATTTGGAATTATGTGTTCAGCAATAGTTGCAGGAATGTATGGATACTCATCTTTGTTCAGACAGGAAGCAGAGATGCAGGCCAGGGGAGATTTTAGGAGAATAGATTCATATGCGCTTCCCAAAAGTGATTCGAAAAAAGCAAAAAAGCCTGATACTGAAGATGAAGATGATCTTCATAAAAAATATGTGAAGATGTCTACGCCAGTGTTAAAAAATCTTCTGGATCATGAAGAAGATGCTTTGGAAGGTTTGGAGCGAATGGTTGTGGAAGGAATACTTTCCACAAGACGAAAAAAAGATCGCCAAAGGAGAGATAAACAAGCATTCGATGACTATATGCCTAGGGCAAATCATTCATATTAGATTTTATTTTTTTATTTTTGATTATATTTTAGTATACTTATCCTTTTTGTCAAAAATTAACCTAGAAAAGGTTTATTATTCTCCACATAGATATTACTTGTAAGTGACAAGGTGGTGGGTGTTTGAGGGAAAAAATGTCAAGAAACGGATCAATAGAGGAACTTGTTGATGGCGCGAAAGCCACAGCAGCAGTAGTAATTTTTGTGCCGTATGTAGCCAGCTTAGCTAGCTCAATAACTTTTGGTTTGATGGAAGGTTATTCAACAGCAAAAGGAGCTCCAGCTTGTGGTATGTCTGTGGCTTCGGGAGCAGCTTCGTCAGCTTTATTGCTGTCATTCATGGCAGTTGAGTCTCCTGACCTGCTGCAAAAGAGCTATGGCGATGAGAGATTGAACTGTAAAAGAGTCGGCGCGGCAATTGGAAGCTGTGCGGCAATATCTGCAATAGCATATGGTGCAGGTTTTGTATTGGGAAAATTGATGTAGATGTTTGAGGGAGAAAAAATGACACAAATAAAATTATTAATAGTTGAGGATAGGGAAGAGAATGTGAATGCTGCCAAACAGTATTTCAGCTCTATGCCTAATGTTGAGGTAGAGTTTGCTTCAGACTACGAGCAGGGTCTTGAGAAGCTGATGAAAGGCTTTTACGCAGGAGCAATACTTGATGTAGAACTGCCGAAGAAAGCTGGAATGGAGCCTGAAAAGCTTGGGTATGACTTAGCGCAGAAAGCTATGGAGTGCAAGACACCTCATGTGCTTCTGACAGGATACTTTCATCATGGCGACATTTCAAAAGTGCTGCTTGAAGATGATAATTGCTGCTTAAAATCCGGGCCTGTGAAGAGCAATCCGGCAGCATGGGAAATAGCATACATAGAGCTAAGCAAGATAGCACCTCTTGAAATGATACAAAAGGCAAAAGACAGGCATGCTAAAGTTAAGAAATATTTGCAAGAAAGCTAAAAGCAGGCTAATGTAGTGAAATATTGATAAAGCGTATTATTAGATTCATTTTTCTCCTTTTTGTCAAAATTTTCTTATGAAAAGGTTTATTATCTGTACCAATAAGATACCCTGCATACCAATGGGGTGATAGCATGAGAAAAATCATCGTGAAAAAAATAACAGCGGCATCGGATGACATTAACGCTGTGGTAAAAGAGGCATTAGGCGAAATTAAAGGTGGGGTAAGCCAGGTTTATGTTGTAATAAAGGAGAATCCAGTCAAGCTCAAAACACCTCACGGAACAGAGCTCGAGCCCGGAAGCTTCAGCATAACGAAGCCGAACGGCTTGAAGCTTTTTGAAGGAGAGGCTTTCGACATAAAAAAAACTGTCGAGAGCAAGATAAGAAATCTGGTGAGGGATGGAGCAGAGCCAGTATTCTTGGTTGTGATAAACAAAAGGAGAACGAATAAAGCCCGCATAATTAGATACGAACCAAAAGTTGGAAACGAAAAACTCGAGTTATTAGTTGTTGACAGGGCAGAGAATCGAGATGCAGCAAAAAAGTTTTCGACACGCAGTCCGATGTATCAGGAATGCTGAAACTTATAGGGGAAGAGGTGAGAAAATGGAATCGATAATGAAACAAATGATGGAAGACAGGATACCTAGATTTGGAGAATGCAAAACATTGTGGAAACACCAAAAACACTGCCCTATGTGCAAAGAGTTGTTTGCAACAAAAAAATACACGCAATGCATGTGCGATAGCTGCGAACAGAAATACAGAAGCGTATCAGAAGAACACGCAATATCCCGTGTGCTCATGAAAGCAAGAGCTTGTGTGCATCACAGCATCTAAAGAAAGATATTCAAATAACGCTAATAAAAATATGCTGGCTTACCTGCTAGCGTCCGCCTGTCTCTCTAACTCCATCTTCTTTGCGATGGCGCTTGAGGAATTGCTGTTGTTATAGGCGCCGATTATCTCATCTGCAAGATATTCATAAGATTTCTTCTTAGAATCCTTTGCTTTCTGATAAGAGCTTTGGACAAATAATCTTAATGCGATGTCAATTCTTCTCTGAGGAGCGCATTCTACTGCTTTTGGATATCTTGCTCCGCCGTATTCGATTGTGACTATCTCTTCCCTTGGCGCTGCATTCTCAAGCGCTTTCACAAAAACCTTTATCGGGTTTTCTTTTGTCTTCTGCTCAACTAATCGGAATGCTTTCTCAACCAAGTCATAAGTTGTCTGTGATTTTCCGCCGCAGTAGCCAGAATATCTTGTATGCTTCTTTCCCTTGTGCCCTGGCTGCATCAGCTTATTGATTAATCTTTCAACAATGAATATTTTTGACTTGTGGAACCTGTCGCCTGCGTATCTTGCTCCTGTTTTAGGAACGATTTTCGGCTCAAGCGTTATGTAATTCTTCAATCCTTCATCCACCACTGCAATTCCTTCTACGCTCCACCTGTTGAATGCTTTTACTTCGCTCATTTTCTAGCCTTCTCAATCTTTCCCTGTCTCAATGCAAGAATTGACTGATCATTGACCTTGATAACCTGCCATCTGACTCCCGGGATGTCTCCCATGGACCTGCCCATCTTTCCGCCGATGCATTCGACAATAACTTCGTCGTGCTCGTCAATCAGTTTGATGGCTCCGTCTCCTGGCGCAAATGCTGTTATCTGCCTGCCGTTTTTTATCAATTGAACGCGAACGCATTTTCTCATGGCAGAGTTTGGCTGCTTTGCCTCTAACTGAACCTTTTCAAGAACTATTCCTTTAGCCTGCGAGGATCCTTCGAGAGGATCTGCCTTTCGCTTAAGATTAAGAGTGCTTCTTACAAACCACTTGTTGTTCCATTTGAAATTCGCTCTTCTGTTTTTGAGCTTCTTTCCTGCGTTTATTCCTGATGATTTTTTACTCATTTGTCAAAAACCTCCAACGGGTTTTTTGGTTATTATTTTTTTATATCTCGAGGTTTTTGACGCTCAAAATTTCGCGAACGTCGGTTTTTGAGCACAACAAAATTCCTCGATTTCCACTTCATTTGAAGTGAAATTTTGTTGTTACATTACCTTTATTTCTTTTATTGGGAAATATCTCCTGACCTTCTCCTCAAGGGCTCGAAGGTTTGAGGCGTTTCTTCCAATGATGTATCCGCGCGTCTTCAAGTCCGCGGCTTCCAGCGTCACAACGCCGTCCATCTCCTCTATTTGGTTTACCCGTAGAGGATATAGCATGTTTTTCACAAACTCTAGCACGTCAGGGTTAAATTCTACTATTTTAATCTTTCTGTTAAGCGCCTCGCTTATCCGTCTCACATTTGAGCCATGCTTTCCAAGCGCCTTCCCCAGCTCGTGCTCTTGAACAACGAACACAACAGATTCGCTGTCCATGAAAATATCCTTAGTCTTTGCCTGAGTCAGAGTCTCAAACATATTCATAAGCTTGATTAAGTTTGAGTCGTAAACTATTTTCATTTGGCTATGCTGAGAACTGAGACATTGAACGGTTTCTTGCAGATAACCGAAATCTCATCACTGTGCTCCTTCAATTCTACAACAAGAGTATCTGAAAGCTTCGCATAATACTTTATGTCTTCCCTGGTTTCCTTCGGACAGTTTGCTGTCACGAAGATTTTCGCAAGCTTTCCAAGCTTCAAGGCCTTAAGCGACCTTTCAGTCCCTACAATCAACCTGTCTGATTCCAAATTGGTTATTATATCGTCTGTATCTGCCATTTTATTATCTCCTAAATGCGTGATTTATAAATTTTCCCCCAAATTTATGTCTTTTTCGGCAATTTCATTGTCAAGCCAGGCAATCCTGTTCCTGACGGTACAACCTGATTAAGCATTACATTCTCTATAACGCTGTTCAGCTTGTCCTCCTCTCCTACAAGGCTTGCTTTTATTATGTGCTTGATTGGAGTCTCGAAAGATGCCCTTGCCAAAACGCTCGACTTGTCATTTACAACCCCGTATCTTGTGATTCCCTTCACATATCCAGAGACGCACATTGTATCAGCAACCAACATTATGTGCCTCATGTCGATGCTGATGCCCTGGCTCTTGATGACTTTCATCAATTCGTCAATTATTACCTGCCTTGCAGCTTCAATCCCGAAAACATCCCTTATCTCGTGAACATCATTGCTTCTTGTTCTTGTCGCGTCGACAAATTCGAGTGTGAGGATTGATTTCATGTTGGTTCCTGCTGTCAATATTATGTATTCGTTGCCTTTCTTTACGGGCAGCACTTGCTTTATTCCCTTGACGCCTGCAATATGTATTAGCTTAAGCCTCTCTTTGAGCTTGTAAGTTTTATTCAGGCTTTCTTCCTTGTCATCAAGCTTAACAATCAGGCTTGAGCCGTTCTGCTTTACTGCAATCCCCTTGAATGACTTTGAAATTATCTTTCCGACTGCAGCTGCTGTCAGCCCGTAATTCTTTGCCTTGTTTTCATTGATCCTGATTTCCACAATAGCATCGACAAGATTGATTGAGAATTCTGAAGCAACATCCTCAACAACAACTTCCTTTATCTGCATTGCAAGCTCTTTGACATTCCCTCCCTGATTATACGGCGCCTTCAGGTAAACTTCAACCATGGGAGTGCTTATGCTCTTTCTTCCGTCGAGAATTTCAATTATTCTTGGAAGACCCATGGTAACGTTCATCTCTGAAACGCCTGCAAAGTGGAATGTGTTTAGGGTCATCTGGGTGCCTGGCTCTCCAATAGATTCTGCAGCAACAAGGCCGACGCATTCGCCTACATCAATCTTTGCCTTTTCGTATTCGTCGACAACCTTTTCAAAAATTTCTTTTAGCTTTGCCTTTGTTATATTTGCTGGAAGATTTTTTTTGATATCATCTATCAGCTTTGCCGGCAGCTTGTCTTCATATTCTTTGAATATTTCTTCCATTGTGAATCACCTAGCCCTTAATGACTTCCTGAATTATTTTCTTGACATCAATAGTTCCGCCTGTTGATCTTGAAACGTCAATCCCATCCTCGCCATAACTGTACTGGACAATCTTCTTGCTGGCATCCCTGACTGTGCTGTCATATTCGACTTTCAAGTCTTGCATTGCATTTGCCAGCCTTCTGTAAAGATATCCTGATTTTGGAGTTCTCAAAGCGGTATCCATAAGTGAATCTCTTCCTGTCATTGCTGCGAAGAAAAACTCGTGGGGCTTTGTGCCCTGCTTGAATCCTCCTGCTATGAAACCGTGTGCAGGCGCCGACAAGTCATTTTTCTGGAAAGCAGATATTGTCCTGTCTGTGAACCCAGAGTCAATTCTCTTTCCTCTCAATGCCTGCTGTCCGATGCAGGCTGCCATCTGCGCAAGATTAAGCATGTTTCCTCTTGCTCCAGAGTTTATCATGCTGATTGTGTTTGTTTCCTTGCTGCAGTATTCTGTGACAATGCTTCCTGTCTTGTTTCTCGCCCTGTTGAGAACTTCAATAATTTTCAGTTCCACTGTTTCTTTCAGCGTCTTTCCCGGGAATGACTCAAGCAGTCCTGACCTGTAAGAATCAATCAGCTCCCTGATTTCGTCATTGGCTTTATCGAGAAGACCTTTTATCTTTTCTTTTGCAGTCTCTGGCAAGTCTGTGTCTGACAATGTTGCTGTGAATCCTGTTTTCAGAAGAACGTTGATTCCGAGTTTTGAAACCTTCTCAATGAATTGCGTTGTGTACTTCTCGCCATACTTGCTGTGCATTTCCCTGAGCAGCAATCCTGAGCCTTTTCCGAGTGTCGCAGAATCAAGTATTCCGTCAACAAGTTTTCCGTTCTCAATCACAACATGTGTTCCAGCTGGGCACTTGTCGCCTTCCCCTTTCTTGCACCCTTTTGAGTGCCCTGTGAATGAGAAGTCGTCAGGTAATAATACGCTGAAAATCTCTTTTCCTGTAAACATTTTTTTGTTTGGAAGCTTTGACAAGTCTGTTATGCCTGAAGATATCAATATCTCAACCGCATCTTCCCTGTCGAAACTCAAAAACTTTGTAAGCAGGTAGTTGCCTGATGTGCTGTCGTGTATGCATCCTATGACGCTGAGTCCGTAAGCTGGAGAAATAAGCTGCGTCGGTACTTCCATAAGCATCTCTGCCTCGACTCTTGCCTCTTCTGTCTGAGGTATGTGGAGATTCATCTCGTCTCCGTCGAAGTCTGCGTTGTACGGGTGGCACACTGATGGATTCAATCTGAAAGTTTTTCCTGGGAGAACCCTTACCTTGTGGCACATCATTGACATTCTGTGAAGCGATGGCTGTCTGTTGAATATTGCAATATCGCCATCCATGAGATGCCTTTCAACAATATAGCCTGGCTGTATTTCTTCAAGCAGCTGCTCTTTTGTTTCGTCAGTTATTCTCTTTTTCTTGCCGTCCGGCCTTACTATGTAGTTTGCTCCAGGATATTCGCCCGGGCCTTTCTTGACGAATTTCTTCAAGTATTCCATGTTCCAGGTTGTTGCCCTTTCAGGAATAGTGAGCTTCATTGCAATGACTGATGGAACTCCGACTTCGTTGAGAGCTAGCATCGGATCTGGGCTGATTACAGTTCTCGCGGAGAAATTTGTTCTCTTACCTGCAAGATTGTATCTGATTCTTCCTTCCTTGCTTCTGATTCTCTCGGCAATTGTCTTCAATGGCTGTCCGCTTCTGTGCCTTGCCGGCGGAAGCTGGGCAACATTGTTGTCGAAGAATGTTGTAATGTGATACTGCAGCAAATCCCACAAGTCCTCAATAATTATTTCTGGAGCTCCTGCGTTTATGTTTTCGAACAACCTCTGGTTGATTCTTACGATGTCTCCAAGCTTGTGAGTCAGGTCATCCTCTGATCTTTCTCCGGATTCAAGAGTGATGCTCGGCCTCATTGTTACAGGAGGTATAGGGAATATTGTCATCACGCTCCATTCAGGCCTCATTACTGTCGGATTCAATCCGAACAGTTCGCAGTCTTCGTCAGAGATTTTTTCAAGCCTTGCCCTTATTTCAATCGGGCTTAGCCTTTTGTCGTTCTCTATGAATGTAGTGGGTTTTTCTAGCGCAATCTTGTGCTGTCTTGACTTGCAGTGCGGGCACTTGTTTGTTGTCTTGAGCGATGTGATTATTTCTTTTACAATTCTTCTTCTCCTTTCAAGACCAATCTCTTTTTCTGCATTGTTCAAGTCCTCTCTTAATTTGTCTGCCTTTGGCTTTGGTATGAGGACCTTGCCGCACTCCCTGCAGGTAAATCTCAGCATGTTAACTATTAATGGTATGAATTCGATGTGGATTACCGGCCTTGCGAGCTCGATGTATCCGAAGTGGCCGACGCATTCCTTCAATTTTGAACCGCATGTCTTGCACTTCAGCCCTGGATCTATGACTCCCATTCTTGTGTCCATCAATCCGCCGTCGACAGGATAACCCTCCTTGTCGTAAAGCTCAGGAGTAACCACTTTGACAGAAGCCATCTTTTTTATCATCTTCGGGCTCAGCATCCCGAAGCTAATTGAGTTCACTTGTTTGTATACGTATTGTTCTTCCATTTTGGGCCTCAGTACTTTGTTTTAAGATTGAGCTTTGGATACACTCCAAGCGATTTTAGCTCGTCAAGCATTAGCTTGAAAGCATAAGCCATTTCGATGTGCGAAATATCAACATTCTCGCCGCAGTTCGGGCAGTATGAGCGCTTCTTGAATTCGTTGTATACTGCAATCATGCCGCACTGTTCGCAGACAGGAACAATTGTCTTGTCTGAATCGAATCTCTCCTTAAGCAGGAGCGATGCGCCGTGCGCAACAAAAGTATCCTTCTCCATCTCTCCAAGCCTCAAGCCTCCCTCTTTTGCTCTTCCTTCAGTGGGCTGTCTTGTAAGCAGCTGGATTGGACCTCTTCCTCTTGAGTGTATTTTGTTTGATACCATGTGCTTGAGCTTCAGATAGTAGATGTTTCCGACGAAGATTCTCGCCTGCATCTGTTTTCCAGACTCTCCATTGTACATTGCTTCAACACCGTTATCCCTGAATCCTAGTTCAAGCAGTTCTTTTCTCAGGACATCTTCTGGTTCTGCATCGAACGTTGTTCCGTCAATGAATCTTCCGCCCAATGCCCCGACTTTTCCTGCGAGCAATTCTATCATGTGAGATATTGTCATTCTCGAAGGGATTGAGTGCGGCGAGAAAATCAAGTCTGGAACTATTCCTGATGCTGTGAATGGCATGTCTGACTGTTCAATTATCAATCCGACAACTCCTTTCTGTCCGTGCCTTGATGTGAACTTGTCTCCGATTTCAGGAATTCTCTGGTCTCTTATTCTTACCTGGACTAATTTGTTTCCTTCTTCGCTTTCTGTGATTAATACGCAGTCAACTATTCCCTGCTCTCCGTGAGCGACTGAAAGTGAGCTTTCCCTCTTGACATTTGATGTCAGGCTGTACTCGTCAGCTCCGCTCAAGAATCTTGGAGGGCTTACTTTTCCAATTATGACATCTCCTTCCTTGATCTGCGCCTCAGGATAAATTATTCCATCTCCTTCAAGAAGCCTGTAATCCTTTTCTGACTTGTATCCTTTTACATCTTTGTCAGGAGTTGCAATCTCGTCAGTCAAACCGCCTGCATACCTTAGCTCTTCTGCAATTGCCGGCCTGAAATAAGTCGACCTTCCCATTCCCCTGTCGACAGAGCCCTTGTTGATTATGATTGAATCTTCCATGTTGTATCCCTTGAAGCTCATAACCGCGACTACAACATTCTGCCCGCAAGGATGCTTGTTGTATCCTGACAAATCGTGCATTACAGTTTTCACTATTGGAATTTGCGGCGTGTGCAGTAAATTTACATCCATATCCATTCTCAAACCAAAATTTGCAGCGTATAATCCAATAGCTTGCTTCTGGTTCTTGGAACCTGCATTAATTCTTGCAGACGGACTGTAATTTGAGTAAGGTACAAGAGTTGTTGTCAGCCCGAGCAGCCCTATCGGCGAAATCTCGAGATGAGTGTGGTCTTTCGTTAATTCTTCTTTTGTGAATGCTATCAGTGTGTTCTCCTCTTCTGTTGCATCAAGGTATTCAACAACGCCCTGCTTTACCAGGTCGCTCCACGATATTTCTCCCTTGTTAAGCTGCTGCAGATGTTTTTCTGTCAGGAGCGGAGTTCCGTTTTTGACAACAATGACCGGCCTTCTTACTCTTCCGCCATCATTCTCTATAATCACGTTATCGCTTACTTCATCATACAAGACATTGAGATTTGTGGGAATAGTTCCCTTTCTTCTTTCATCTATGATTGACTGGGTAAACTGCTGAGGATTCTCCACTGTTCCTACAAATTTGTGATTCAGGTAAACTTCTGTCATTGTAATCACTTAACTCCCTTAAGCCCTAAATTCTTGAGCGGCTTAAGCACTGTCTCGTCAGGCATTTCCTTTGTGACGCTTGAAAGTATTGCAAGATTCTTTCTCAATCCGATGTTTGTACCTTCAGGAGTTTCTACAGGGCAGAGCCTTCCCAAATGAGTCGGGTGCAAAGCTCTTGCCTCGAAATTTTCCTGGCTTGCTGACAGCGGGCTTACAACCCTCTGCAGGTGGCTTACCATCTCAAGATAGTTCAGGCGCTGGATTCTCTGCGATATTCCCTTCCTTCCGCCAATCCAGGAGCCTGTTGCCATGGATGAATAAATTCTCTGCGTCAACAGCTTGTCCCTGATTATGACTCTTATCGACGGGAATTTTCCTCTCTTGACAATTCTCTGGAAATTGTAAAGCAAATCTCCGATGAGAACTTTGATGTTCGCCCTCATCAAGTCTGCCAAAAGATCCCCTGAAAGCTTAAGCCTCTTGTTCATGTAATGATCTTTGTCGTCTTCTGGAAGCTCTCCGCTTGACACTCTGATGAATTTGTTGAGCATCTTGCAGATGTTTATTGCCTTGAACATCCTGTCAGCAGTCACAGTCCCGAGATTTGGGAGCAGGTATTTGTCAAGAATCTCTTTTGTCCTTTCAACCCTGATCTCTTTTGCCTGCGCGATGCCGACTTTCTTTGCGATATAATCAAGAGCCTCTTCCTCATTTTTTATGTCTGCGAATTCCATCAAGTTGATGAGAATCTCGTCATACTGCTTGTCTGAAACAGTCTGCATTATCTCCTCATCCTTGAGCATTCCTAATGCTTTTAGTATGACAACTACTGGAACTCTCTTGACTCTTGTAAAAGTCATGTAAAATATTCCATCCTTCAGCTTCTCAATCTGGTGCGGTATCTTGTACGACTCCTTCTCTGAGAAAACCTTTCCAACATATTTTGATATTCCTGATGTTGCCTTCTCGACGACAAACCTGTTTGGAGCAAGATCTTCCACGCTGATGAGGACTTTTTCTGTTCCGTTGATTATGAAATATCCGCCTGGCTCGTCAGGATCCTCGCCTTCCTTTATCAAGTCGTCTCTTGACAGCTTGTACAGGTGGCAGAATTTCGATTTCAGCATTATTGGAATGCTTCCAATCTGTGTAGTCAGAGTTTCTCTCTGCACTCCGTTGATGTGGGCAGAAACTTCAATGAAGCATGGGGCAGCGTAAGTTATTTTCCTCAGCCTGCTTTCCATCGGCATTATTCTTCTCTTTGAACCGTCAGCCTCTGTAATTTCAGGCTTCTGCACCCAGATTTTGTCAAGCTTAATCTTGAACTCATCGACGTTGTGCGGAATTATGGTGGGTTCAATTTCCCTGTTTTCCTCAATGACTTTCTGAAGCTCAAACTCTATGAAGTTGTTGAATGACTCGAGGTTTGCGTCTACGAGAGACTGCTCCTCAAGATATTTTTGTATTAGAATCTGCGATTCTTTAGGCATTTATGACCCCCCTGTAATAGACAGATTCGCCGCTTGTATGGCTTTTTCTGAAGATTTTTACAACATCTCCTTCCTGCAAACCCAAGTGAGCAATCGCAGGATCGCTCTTTAAGATTTTGGGTATCTCTTTCAATGTTATGGTATACTTCTCGAGAAGGGCTTTCTTATCCTTCTCAGAGAGCTTTGTGTGTTTAGGCACAAGTACGTGTTCTGATTTTTCTGTCATTTGACCACCCTTGTTATAGCTCGTTATAAGTATGAGCCGGACGGGACTTTCGTACATATTTCTTATGTCTTCGAACCCGCGACCTACTGATTAAAAGTCAGTTGCGCTACCAGGCTGCGCTACCGGCCCGAACTTCTTCGCAATGGAAGAGCGTTATTTGTGATTCCAGACCCAAAATAGTCATATTTCAGGTCTAAAACGCCGAAATATACTTTTTTAGGCGTTTTAAATCAAAATAAAAACGCCCTGGCCGGGATTTTCATTTTTTCAAATTTGAACCCGGGTCGGAGCCTCGACAGGGCTCCATCCTAGGCCACTAGACTACCAGGGCTTTTATTTTGATTGTATTAGTTCAATCTTCCTTAGTTGGCATAGATATGACTATAAGTCAGTCTAACCGCTAAAGAAAGATTGATTGGCCATGCATCTTTTTGATTAAAAACTCTTTATAAAGCTTTCGTTAAAAATGGAGTATTTTAGGATAGTTTGTGTTTTCAAATTTTTCTTAGATGAGAGGTTGAGGCCAAAAGCTAGACGTCGAACACAATTGACGAAGGCTCAACATTTGGATTAATTATAAAAAAATAAAAATTTTATTAGCAGCCCAGGTTTGGGATAATATTTTTCAAAAAACAATTTAAACCCAAACTTTTATAAACAACCTCTTTTTCCATCAAGCTTGGGTTTAGGATTTAGAGGTTCTGTAGAGGTAGAAATAAAATAAAATGTCAAGCATTTTTGATGTTCCAACAAACGATTTAATTGAGGGTATTGCAGAGGAATTGAAAAAGATTCCCGAGCTCAAAGCACCAGATTGGGCTATCTTCGTAAAGACAGGAGTCCACAAGGAGAGGCCGCCGCTTAAGAGAGATTGGTGGTATGTCAGGTGCGCAGCGCTTCTGAGAAAGATTTCTTTGTTCGGGCCGATTGGCACTGAAAAGTTAAGGACGCAGTATGGCGGCAAGAAAAACAGGGGGCACAAGCCAGAGCATTTCTTCAAAGGTTCAGGAAGCATAATCAGGAAAGCCATGCAGGGACTTGAAAAAGCAGGGCTTGTCAAGCAGAGCGACAAGACAGGAAACAAGGGCAGGATAATCACGCCGAAAGCACGCTCATTAATGGACAAGGTTGCATCGCAGATTGCGCAGCATCCTGTTGTCAGGAAAGAAAAAGCAGTTTTGAGAGACGTCAGGGAGTCTGCAAAACCAGCAGCGCAGCAAAGGCCAGCTGGTCCAAAACCGCAGCAGCAAGGTCAGAAGCAGGGATAAAATGGCACGATTCAAACATCCAAGCAGGAAGAAGAGGCTCACGAAAGCCGGCAATCAGACAAAGTGGGCTCCATTCTGGCTGATACCCAAAATTTTCGGCAAGGGAAGAAGGGTGCATCCTGCAAGAATCACAGTCGTTAAGAGAAGCTGGAGAAGGCAGAAGACCAAAGCATAAAAATGATAGAGAGAGAATACAACATACCACTGAGAAGAGAATGGCTGAAGGTGCAGAAGTACAAGCGCGCAAAGAAAGCCATGAAGGCATTAATAGAATTCTTGTCAAAGCATATGAAAGTCTCTGCAGAACAAATACACATAGGCCCTAAGCTCAATCAGGATGTATGGAAGAGAGGGATGAAGAATCCTCCGCATCACGTTAAAGTCACTGTAATCAAAGAGGACGACAGCAATGTCTATGCTGAACT
>CAIVOO010000096.1 GCA_903907555.1 uncultured archaeon
CGCATAGCATCCTAAGGTCGAAATGCCTTTAATCCTTTTATCAAACTGACAAGGGGGAAGTCCCTTACGGGGAATGTCAGTCATTGAAGAGCGCTGCAAGCATTTCGAAGATGCTATGCGCTTAGTTTCTTTTCTCATTTTAGTAAATAGGCGGGCAGGAGAACCTTCTGCCTGTCTCCAGATTTCTCTTCAATGCATTGGCAGAGTTCCTTATCACATCTGTTTTTGTATTGTAATTATCATAATCTGTGCTTGAACCTGCGATAGTGTTCATATCGCCTGTTCCTCGTAAACCTGCGCAAGATGATGACAGACTGCCAGAATCAATAATCACCTGCTCTTTCGCAGCATAAATCTTGGACACCACATTCAGTTTCTTGACAGCATTCTTCATGGTGCATATGAAGTTATCAAAATCATCTGAAAATATTGCTGCATAGATTTCAGGGGTATCGAAAAAATTTGCAGTGTTGACATTTTTGAACTGGCTTCCATCGCTGCCATAAAAAGTAAGTTTGCTGTTAGCTAAATCTACTTGAACTGCTGTAACGCTTAGTTTCTTAAGAAAATCTGCTCCTGCAAGTATTCCTGAAGAACCTGGGACATTAATTGTGTCATCAAAAATAAACCTGTACTGCTTGAAACCTTCTGGCGCAATCGAAACTATTCCTTCTGGCGTAACATTAAGTATTCTGTCGCTCTTTGAGAAATTCGCAGGGAAATCATTGAACAGTTTCTTGAATTCAGGAGAGGGGCTGTTTGAAACAAAAACATACTTTGTATCCTCGCCGCCCAAATAAAGGAAATTCGCAACCTTGAACGGAACATTCCAGTCAAGCGTCCAAGTGACAAGCTTCCTCCCAGTCATCTTCTTTGGAGAAAACAAGACTCTTTCAGAAAGTGCTTTCTTCGCACCCCCAATGTAAAGTCCGCCTCCAGGGCAGTCGTAGCTAAGCGTTATCTCAGGCATCTGTATAACTTCAACAGTATTCGCAGAAACCCCTGCCCCGACGAGTATCTCGTCCAATCGTGAAAGCGTTGTTATCGAAATTTTCTCTTCAGATGTTGTCTTCTGCTTCATCACAATTGTTGCGAAGAACGCAAGTATTATCCCTCCAACTATTAGAACAAAAACCCAATTGAACTGGACTTCAACAACTGCTTTCTTCTTTCTCAGCATTTTACGTTAGCAGGCGGCGCTGTAATCTGCGCGCTGTCTCCAAGCCCTTTAAGCTTCACGCATATCTTGCCCTGGCTCGGCAGGAAGCAAAGCAAGTCTTTTCCCTGCTCCAGCTTAAGCTTGTCAACATATATCGGCTCGCCTTCAGGTATGAAGAATATGTTTTTCTTGACACCGCTTTTTACGCTGTCTTCTATAAGAGGAATTGCATTCTTTGTTCCTGTGTCATTAAAAAATGAAGTAACAGAATATCCTTGGTCGCCTATAGAGTCGACGCCGACAAAGCATATTGACTTAATGTTTGGCGGAACCAAAAAACTATCCAGCTCAAAAGCCTCGTACTCTCCGCTTATCCCGTTAATCTTTCTTTCCATGTCAGTTTTAAGCTGCACAAATGAAACCTGCTTTTCTGTATTAATGAATCCGGCGACTGCCTTGTACCCGAAATAAAGTATCAAACCAATGATTATGACTGAAACTGCGTAAACGAAAACCTGCTGTATGTCTGCTTTCTTGTTTCTTCTCATTTCTTCCTCTTCTTAGATAATTTCTTGATGTCTTCTACTGAACTTTTGCTTTTTTTCTCATATTTTCCGAACTTCTCAATCCCTTCCTCGCCGCCCTTCAGCTTGCCAAGCTTTTCAAATTCGTTCTCTTCTTTTGGCTTGACCAATCTTGACAGCTTGTCAAGGACTCCTTCGCCTTTCATTGCTTCAAGCCTTTCGAACTCTGATTTCTTACCTATCTTTCCTAACTTTTCAAAGTCTTCTTCCTTTGGCTTTGCGGGTTTGTTGAGAGCTTCGCTGATTATTGAAGGCTTAAGCTCTTTAGTCTCTGAAGGCTTGACAGCCTCTTTCTTCTCTCCGAACGACTCAAACATCTTGCTGCGCGACTTGTCTTCTTTTTCCTTCGCAGCCATCCTTCGCATTATCTCGTCAGGAGTGAGCCCTTTCAGCGCAGCCTTGATGGCTGCCTGTTTCATAGGCTCTGTGATTTTTATCTGCTCTGCAGATGTTCCTTTCTGCTTCTTGAGCTTGATGTCTGTGATTGATGAGTATCCTGCTCCGATAAGTGCAAGCATGAATCCTAAGATTAATAGCAAGTATTTAGGTGCAAACAAAGTGCTTATCTGAAATCCTTCAGGCGGCGTCCATAATCCGACAGAATACTGATATTGCTCAAAATTGCTCCATGACGTGCTGTCATATTTTTCATTGGCATCAGCAGGATTTGTCGGGTCAAGCCCGTTCTGCAGTTCCCAAATATCAGGCATCCCGTCGCCGTCGCTGTCTTTCTTATCATCCTCTGCGCACACACCGCCTGCGCAGTTTCCTGTCACGCAGTCTGCTGACAGCTTGCAGCTTGAGCCTTTTGCGCATTTATTGCAATCTCCCCCGCAGTCAGAATCAGTTTCCTTTCCGTTTCTAACTCCGTCTGTGCACGATGCCTCTGCACAAGTATTGTTTGCTGAGCAGTAGCTTGTGACGCAGTCAGTATCCATCTTGCATGCTACTCCGATAGCGCATGGATCGCAGATTCCTCCGCAGTCAACTGCAGATTCGCCGCCATTCTGCACCTTGTCATCGCATAAAGCTTCCTTGCACAATTCTGAAACACAGTAGCTTGACGTGCAATCGCTATTTGCAACGCATCCGCTTCCAACACTGCATGCGATGCATGTCTTGCCCCCGCAGTCCACTCCTGTTTCATCAGAATCTTTCTGGTTGTTTATGCAGTGGCTTGATGAAGCCAGCTTAACCTCTATTTTTTCTGAGCCGTTTCTTTCATTTCCTGC
Source organism: uncultured archaeon (assembly GCA_903907555.1). GTDB lineage: Archaea > Nanobdellota > Nanobdellia > Woesearchaeales > CAIVOO01 > CAIVOO01. The sequence continues at coordinate 2,976 of CAIVOO010000096.1, forward strand.
CTTGTCAGAAACTTCGTAGCAGAAATATCTTGACGACGGGGTTTTCACGCTATATCCTTTGAGCTCAGGATCATAATCAAGAGGACCGAACACTGCGTCTTCACAGCTCTTGTTGCCTGACCAGGCGAAGCTGAATGTTGCATTATCACACTGTGATACATCATCCGAACAGATAAGAGTCACAATTGTTCCGTCAGAAGTGTCGTTTGTCTTTATCTTGACAGTCGGCGGGGTCTTGTCGCAGCTGAAACCTGTAGTGTCGTAAGTTGTTCCTGCGCTTGCTCCTGCAGTCGTGCTCTGAAGCCCTGCCCTGTTTATTGAATATGCAGCCACTACAAAGGTGGCTCCTGTGACATTGATGCTTTTTGGTATTGTGACTTTTATGTTTGGCGTCGATGTTACTGTCCAGTTGACTATGCTTTCCTTTGTTGTTGAAACGCTGTAATTGTATGATGAAACATTGGATTCATTGTCGTATCCTGAAAAGTTAGCTGTTATCTCTTTTGCGCAGATTGTTGCTGGCACATTCACTGTTGGCGCATCTGGTGGCGTAGTGTCTATTGTGATTGTGAACGTGCTTGTTGCTATATTCTGCGCAGCAGTGCATTTGACGCTCACAATTAGTTTAGTAATATTCAGCGAGCCTAAATCTTTTGTATGATAATTTCCTCCGGTTACGTCGAAGTTTACAGCTTTAGGCTCCTGATAAGCTCCGTCGAGAACATACCTGCAGTTCGCCCTCTTGTTCGTTGAGAAATTTAACATTATTGAAGTGTTCGGAGAGTAATCAGGCGGGCTGTATTTTGTGATTGACAGCGGCGCCGTCTGGTCAATATTTATTGGCAAAGTTTTTCCAGTAATTAGCTGTGCAACATTCTTGCAGGACACATAAACACTAAAGCTTGCTTTCTGCGTAGAAGAATTTGCAGGGAGGACTACAAGCTGCGACTGCTTCATCCTGTAAGAAGGCAGCTTTGCCTCATCATTCCCGTCGAAAGGAGTCATTGATGTGTAATTTGAATTTGTAAGGCTGTACCTGCACACAACCTTGTCATCCGAATCAACATTCAATGTTGTTGACATCCTTCCAAGATTGTCTGGCTGGGGTACTGGATTTGGAACAGGCGTTATGGTGTAGGCAGGCGCTGTTGAGTCATAAGAGAAGTACATCAGGGCTGAAGCCTCACCGCCAGAAGCATCCTTGCATATTATGTAAAGCGGAAGTTCGACTTTTGCTCCTGTCGTGCCTGCTATTTTCTGTATGTCAAAATTTTTTATTACATGAGTTGTGACCATCGCATCATCAGGGCTGTAATCAAAATTAGGGGCTATCCTGTCATAAACATCCATGATTGCAGAATACCTGCAGTTGTAAGGAGAGTAAGTTCCGAGTGTAACATCAAATTTAGGCTTAGTAGAACCCCCCAGAGGCGGATCGATGTAGTATACACTCAGGGGAGCTCCACTAATGTTGATATTGATTGTCTTTGATATTGTGTTATAAACCAAGTCTGTCGCATTGAAGAAAAATTCGTATTCCCCGCTCGGAACAGGGGTTTTCGGGGTGAAATCAACAACCTTGTTGAACGCATCCTTGCTGACAATATTCATTGGATATACAGTCTGGTACTGAAGGTTTGTCAGCTGCGCATATGAACCTTCAAGCAGTATCTGCTCATTGAATGAAACTGTTATTGTCGGCTGGGAGCTGTCTGTCGACAGATCTTGAGCTGACACTATTTGAGCGAGTACTAAAATCAATAATAAAGACAATATTCTTTTCATCGATCCTCTTTTTTTATGATGCTTGTTTTGTTTAGCATCTTCGAAATGCTCGAAGTGCGAATCACAGGTGCTGTCGCCCCGTAAGGGACAACCCCCACGACGCACTCGATTGTTAACATCAGGCATTTCGACCTTAAGGATGCTAAACAAATCCTCTTTTTTATATCGTCAGATTCACGTAATTCGAAAGGTCTGGCGGAGTAATCTTGCCTTCTGTGCAGTACCTTCTTGTATCATTGTTTTCTATGTCGCTGCACACTCCGACAATCTTTGTCGCTACCGCAACGCCCCACCTGCAGTTGTCAGCAAGGTATTTACCTGCGTTTGAACAAAGGTAGACTATGTCTGGATTTTTTGTTGCTGAAGCTATCTTCCATATCCTTGAAGTATAGCATATCGGCTTTAAGTTTCCTGACATTTCAGGCGGCTGGTCTTTAACATCTTTGCAAGACTGTTCTATCATTTCTGTATAACATTGGACATCTTCAGGCCCTGTGCATGATTTTATCGCATCAACAATCTTTGTTACTTTCGGCTGCGAAGGCAGTGCTGAAGTGCACTGCGGCCCTATGCATATTGTCTGCACCACTGGCGGAGCCATGTCAAGTATGAATGTTTTTGTGAATATCATGTCATTCATTGCCTTGTCAAAGACAGCAAATGTCAAAGTCAGTGCGATTCTCTTCTTGCTTGCATCCTCGCCAGATATCAGCTTTGTCAAGTCGATGTTCAATGAGCCTGTGCCAGTTATGCAGTTGGTTTCTGCCGGCGATTTGCACTTGTCGCTTACGACAAGCGGCGGCTGGTCAGCGGTTCTGGCAACAGCAACAAAATCAATATCAGGGCTTGCTCCTGTTGCTGAAAGCTTGAGTTCATTTCCCCTGACGACAATATCTCCTGTGTCCGCATAAACATATTTAGGCTCTGTAGTTACATTCAGCTGCCCGAGTGTCGGCGGAGTCTTGTCTATAGTCAATTTCTTGTTGATTACTTCTGTGTTTCCTGCATAATCAGAAACTGTTATTGTGACATCATAATCATCTTCAAGCTGTGGTATGAAGTCGGAAAGCAATGCTCCCGAATATTTTGACTGTTTCTGCGGATCGCTTGTCAGTTCAATGAACGTGTTTGTATTTCCGCTGGCCCCTGTTATGTTGATTGTTGCGAACACTCCATGCGCTTCATTGTTAATCAGCATCTCAATAGGCAAGTCGTAGTCTCCATTAGCTATATCAACATACTCTGTCAGATTGACATTCGGAGCAGTTGTGTCATAAACAAACTTGAAAGTCTCTGATGAAGTGACTCTCCTGTTGTTTGTCAGCACCTTTGCTGCCTGGATTTCAACAGTGTAATCGCCTTCAAAAGCGCCAAGATTTCCGCTAACAGTGCAGTTGAATGTGTTCTTATTGCCAGACATTGGAGACGGCAAACATGTGACGGTTGCAACCTGCTGTAAGTTCTTGACAATTTTTCCTGACATGAACTCTATTGTTGCAAGATTGTCAAGGTATGCTATTGTAAACTTTGAAGGCATAGCGCTTACATATTTTAATGGGTAATTTCCAGATGTCGGATCTTTAAGCACATCTCCTGACGCATTATACAGCTTCTTCTCATTGTCGATGTATGTTACATCAAACGGTCCTGGAGCTGAATTGTCTATCTTGAACCACCAGCTGTATGAGAAGCTGTTTCCTGCCAAATCTCTCGCAGTCAATGCCAGATTGTGCATTCCCTGCCCAAGCTGTCCTGGGTCGAAAGACATCGTGTATTTTGTTTCGTTAATTCCAGTTCTTGCATCTGAAGATACAACTTGTTCGGTAGGCTTGTATGTGTCTGGAACAACTCCGCCATCGATTGTGAAATTCCAGAAGCTGACTCCAGAGCCCCTGTCGAAAAAGCTGAAGCTTATAGGGTATACAAGGAACGGTATGAACGAGCCGTTTGCAGGATATTCTGTTCCTGCGAAGAATGCAGGAGCTGCTACATCCAAGTATATGTTTGTCGGCACAGATGGTATTGCCTTTCCGAGGTTCCCGAGATCGTCGACAGACTGCACATAGAAGAAATTATTTCCCTCCCTCAGCTTGAGGTTATGCACGAATTTATCGGAATAAGTCATCTTATCGTAGAATACCAATCCCTCGTTCTGCTTTACATCCTGCTCAAGAGGCGTTTCAAGCTCTATCTTCGTCTTGACTCCATCATACTGCACATTCTTTATCTGGTAGAATTTCTTGTAGTTTCCATAACTTGTCCTGTCATGGCTGCTGAATTTTATGTAGTTGCCTTGAGAGACAAGCGGATAGCTGACAATGTTTGAGCTGACGAATATTGATGTGTCGCCCTTTACCTGGTCCTGCAGTGTTGTGAATTTGTAATCTTTCATTGTCGCATACTCTTCTGTGTATCTTGAGTTTTCGACAGAAAGCTTTGCGCTTCTTCCAGTCCAGAACACAAGCGTGTTTCCCGGCTCTTTTGTGTATCCTGAAATTGTGAGATTGATGTCATTTGTGTAGAACATTCCAGACCTGAACTTCAGCGGATATCCCAATGCCTTGTAAGGCAGATTGTCTGCAGAATACTCTTCAAGCTTAGGCTCTAATATTGGAGCTTCTGGGCCTGCATCGTCAAGTATTATTGTCTTGTCAACTTTGTGGCTGTTTCCTGCCTGGTCTGTTGCAACAACAGATATCTTGAATGGAGTGTTTCCAGGTATCCTGGTCTTGTTTGCCAATGCAAATCCCAAGTCTACAGGTATTGAGAAGTTTGCAGAGTTTAATGTTGTATAAATCTGGTCATCGATGTATATTGAAACAGAATCGAGCGGAGATGAAAGGCTGTTATCCATAACGCCGATCTCTTTGATATCCCCTTCAAACGAAATTCCTCCTGAATATTGAGGATTGACAGTGTCTGTGTAGCTCAATGTTTTCCCACCGACCTGTATTTCAATGTTTTCAGCATTTCCAGACTTCTTTGTTGTTATTTTCACGTCAACATAGCCGTCAGCTTTGTCAATAGTGATCGGATTCGTGACTGCCTGCAGTTCCTTGTAAAGTATTATCTGATTTTCATCAGGCCCTGAGAATATGTAAGCTGAATAGTAGCTGTTGCCTATATTGAATTTGACAGTAGCTCGGTTATTTCCATTAGCCTTGAAAGTCAGTACCATGTCATTGAAGTTGTAATAGACATCCTTCACAAATGAATCGCTCCAGTATGCATAATTGTTGATCTTTCCGAATACGTACAGAAGATTCAATGCTGATACTTTGCCAGCTGAGTTCGCATTCGTCGTGAAGTCAGCTCTCGGAGGAACCTGGTCTATCCTGATGAATGAGCAGTTCGGCTGCAGTCCTGCCTTGACCATTGTGTTGCCGCCCTTGTCCTGCGAGAAATAACAGATGTAGCTTGTTGAATTGACTCTCTGCTGTATGAGCTTTGACTCCTCGCCTTTCAGGCCTTGAGGCTTTGGAGTGCATGGCCTGTAATCATTGCAGAAATATATTTCGTCGCATCCGAAGTTGAATTCCTTAGGCACAAGCGTAGGATCATAATCATCAGAGCATCCAAGCTTCATGTCAGCAGTCCTGTACCATCTGTCCAGCATGAATGGAGTCTTTGAGATTCCCAAATCTGTGGACTTAGGATCAAGCACATAAGTCTTAGGATATATCTTATCTACTGTAAATATTATTGAGCTTGTCTGTCCAACGATTTTCTGGGTGCTGTTGTCAGCAGATGTATAATTGCATTTAATCCAGTACCTCTCTACAGGCAGGGAGTGGTCGATGTTAAGCTTTGGAAGCGGCTCTGTATGCCTTTTGCCTCCTGTTGACGAGAATCTTATCATTGAATCAAAGCTTATTCCCTTTGAATTCGATTCTGTGGTTTTTGCCTTGACATATCTGCATTCTGCATTTTCAACAGTTTCAACAGAAAGTTCCACATTGTCATCATGATTAATTATCCCAATCGGCTGAGGATTGAACATAAAGCCGTCAGAATCTGTCAGTATGTATGCAGAGCCTGATTTAAAGTTTCCAACATCATCCTTGCATGTGTAATTGTAGATGTACAAGCCATCAGCTATCTTTCCGCCTTTTGCGTATTTCTTTATTACTTTGTATTCGCCCAAATCATTGACTTCTATAGGAGTAGAATATTCAAGCTCATTTCCTTCTGGAGCCACTGCTGCCTTCTTGAATGTGTTGTTCTCCCCAATCATCTGCGTGAGCTTTGCAGAGCATCTTATCTGCTCATTGCTTTGGAGCATAACAAAAAGATTCTTGTTTGGGTCAACAGTGTAATTTAGCTTTATCTCCGGCGGGGTGTTGTCTATTTCGACGTCAAAGCTCTTGACTTCTTCCAAATTGTTTGCATCGTCAGCACCATAATAGTATACTGTATACTCTCCGTCGCTCCTGTTCTCATTCTTTGTTGCCAAGTCGTCGCGCAGCCTGTTCATGTCAGTCTTTAGGGCTGTTGTTCTCGCATCAATGTATGGATAAACGAATGGTTCGCCTTTCTTCACAATGCTGAAGTAGACTGTTGGCTGCACAGGGCTGTATGATTTCGCAAGATCAAACGGCGCTGGCGTTATATTATCATCATAAAGTTTTATCGGAAGATCTATCTGGCTAAGCTTGCCTGAATAGTTGTACACAACCGTGACTGGAGCGAGCATGTCCTTTCCGCAGTCAGAATACCAGAAGTCCCCGCAGTCCTCCTCTCCGTCGCCATTGGCATCCTTGAAGCATTTTCTCTGCCCGAAGTCTACATTTCTCTTGTCATCCCACTTGCACAATCCCAAGCTTCCCCAGTCATTGCTTCTCTGCAATATCTTGTTTGTTGTTCCATCCCTCTTTCCTGTTGACACGTTGAAAGTAACTTCAACATTGACAGGAGTGTTTCCGCAGTCTTCCTTTGAGTTGTATATCCCGCAGGTGAAGTCTGGCTTGTTCCTGCAGGCTTTTGATGCATCAACATCATTCTGCTTTGAGTAATAGCAATTTCCTTTGCCTGCATAAAGCTTGCAGTTCTCCCCGCTGATTTGCGATGCAGGGGAGTATTCATTTGTTTCAAGGAAATCAGAAGTTGCATAGTTTGAAGCAGGGCATCCGCTAAGCAGGTCATTGTATTTCCTGTTTGCAGAATAGTCGCTGCAGACATTGCAGTTCTGCTGGGTTTCATTTTTTGGAATGCATACCCCGATTCCTAAATCTGCGTATTTTGGAGAATCCTCCCATAAGCATTGCTGCTCCTTGAAGCACTTGTTTTGTGCGCAGGCAGCTTGAGAAAGATAATCATAACAGGACTTTATCGCGCTGCAGTCAAGATATTCGTCAGGAACCTGTGCAGTGTAATCTTTATAGCATAAATCGATTGCTTCGCATGCAGAAGTTCCCTGGCTGAACTCTTTGTAATATTCAACCTTCCCCTGATAGCCGAACAATCCGAACACGGAGTTGCATTGTATCCTGCAGCTTGCCCTTATGTCATAATATTCTATCTTTTCTGCGTCGACATTCCTGCACTTAAGCTTGCAGCCTGCATTCTCGCTTGCGCTGAAAGCAGTAACATAATCTGTGCTCTTGCATATTTCAGGATCATTGTAAGAGCTGTATTCGAGTGATTTCGGTATGCGCTTTATTGTGTTGTTGCCATCGCATTCATAGCCGTATTTCCTGTCGGCAGAGATGTAATCTTTTGATAAAGGATCCTTTACAGGCATATCCTTTTCATCTGTGGCTCCTTCTGAACAGAACTGGGATTTAGAGTGCAAGCACCATTTGTCGCCAATCTTGGTGCAGTTGACTGTCGAGTCGAACTTTGTTCCGAAACCAAACTGGCTTGTCAGCATAAAGCATATTTTCTTGCCTGAATCGCTGTCTGAAACTGAGAAGTTGACAGCTGTTGATGGATAAGTTTTTTTATCCTGAAGCCCTGTGAGCTTCGGGCTGAAATCAGCAGGCTTGCAAGTGCCGTTTCCTTGCGCGAAACAAACCTGCAGGACAGTGTCTGTTGGCTGGCATTTGACTGTATAATCTATAAAAAACATAGGAGTTCCTGTGATAGCAGAAATGCTTTCAATAATAGGAGCCTCGCCGTTAGTGCAGTTCGACGGGAGAAGCGTGAAATCCTTGTGCACTACACCTGCAGAATCAGCAGTGGCTGATGAAATCTCCTGAGGAGGATAAACTATTTCGAAATCTTGATGATCATTAGCAGTTATCCTTACTGTGTACTTGCTTTCAGGTATTCCTTTCACATCGTAAGGATCAAAAATCTGGATTGGCTGGACAATCTGCTCTCCTGAAACAACATCAGTCAGTATAGCTATGACATTTGAAAGCTCGATATTCGCTGCAGAGCTTATCTTGCCGTGCATTGTGAATGTTGGAGCAAGCTCCATAGTGAGAGGCTCGCTGGAATCATCAGACCATTTCTTGGAAATGATTACTGGCTTGAATCCCCTCTTTGTTGCGACATACCTGTATTCCTCATTCTGGAGAACTGTTATTGAAGCATTCCTTCCAGTGCCTGATGTATTCTTTGTTTCAACAAGCCCGTCGTCGGAAACTCTGTAAACAGAAACTGTTATCGGGTCAGGAACCTCAAATTCAGAACGGGCATTGTAGAAATTAATTTTTATCTGCTTGCCGGCAGTCTGCGGAGCAAGCTGGAAATTAGCTGTTGGATTAAAATCAAATTCATCAATAGAAACATTCTGCGTTTGCTTGAGATAGCCGGAAAGCCATGCAGTTGCGACATAAGTTCCGTTGGGAACTTTGTCAATCTTGTACATTCCAGTCATGTCAGTGTATGCGAAAAGATTCGAAGGCTCAAGGCTGACCATGGCCATAGGAAGCAGTTTTCCAGTATCGTCGGTAACTGTTCCTGAAACAGTTCCTAGCTGCACAACAGCTCCTGGCTTCAGGTTGAATGTTTTTTTAGTAACGCCTACACCAATAAAAACAGAAGGTTCTTGAGTATTGGTTTCATCATATCCATAAGTGAATGTTCCGGCAGGATTTTTGTAATAAACTTTGATTTTATAATTCCCTATCGGTACAGCTGGGAAAATCGCCTTGCCAGATGCATCAGTTGCCCACTTATCAATAGAACTTGCAGAACTTATTTCAACAACAGCATTCTCAAAAGGATTAGTTCCTGACAAAACAGTAACTTCAAGCCTTCCTAATTTAAGCTGGTCGAGAGTAATCACAACACGTTCAGAGTCAGCTTGAGGAACATCAACCTGCGCGTTTCCAGATGTATAATCTTCTTTAGTAGCATAAATAGTATATTGCCCATCAGGCATATTGTTAAGAGTGAAAGCTCCGTCAGAACCTGACAAAGCAGAACTGCTTGCTCCTGTTACAGTAGCTCCTGCAATTCCCTGTCCGCTTCTGTCGCGAACATAGCCTAAAACCTTGAATCCTCCTGCAGGACCATTCACGTCACAAGAAGTTAATGAGAATGTTCCTCCGTCTGCAACGCAGGAAGCGTTATCCGCCGCAAGCATAGAAACATTCGCATAACCAAGATAACAGCAGCCCCTAGCGCACTGCGGAGGAGTTGTTGATTTCATTGCCCAGCCGGCTGGCGACTGGTCAGCGCAAAGCTTTGTAGAATACATCCCGCTGCCAGAAACATATTCGCAATTATCAAAGCAGACAGGCCTGTTGTCGCCTTCAGGATAGCAACCTATTGCTGAACCGCAGCTTTGTTCAAAGTAATAAGGGCAGTTATTGACATCCATGCCTGCGCAGCAGTCAATCTGGGTTAGAGCATCACTGCATATATAAGCAGGAAGCGCAGGATTGACGCAGCAGCCAGCACTGACATCCAAAGCAAACAACAAAAACAGAACTATTGATAGACCTAAAATCAGCTCTTTTTTACTCATCACATCCGCCTCTTTTTCTCGTTTAGAGTATATTATTATAATAAAAGGTTTTAAAGCTAGTTTATTTATAAATGTTTTGCTAGAAAAAAGGCAGCAAAGTAGAATATATTATTTATATACCTAATTTAAAGAGAAAATGCTTGTTTTTGTTAGAGGAGGGAATTCAAAGCAATAGTAATACAAGAAAAATTAATTGATTATTTGTGGCTTTTTATAACTAGATAATTTGCAATAAGAATCAATATGCCTCCTAGGATTAAATTAATAGTCATGGCTTGTTTCAAAAAGATAACTGATAATATAGCAGCAACAACCGGCTCTAAGAGCAATATGACTCCCCCGCTAACAGTTGGGACTTTCTTCATACCTACAAAATAGAACATATGATTTAGTAAGATGGCAAATATTGCATAAATTGCAAGATAAACATAAATTTTCGCAGACCAAATAAGAGAAAGGCTAGTTAAAGCAGGATTTTTAGTAAAAATGAGAAGTAAAGGCAGGATTAAAAGCATAAAAATCATTGAGATGGTAGTTTCAGTAAATTTAATGGAGATTGGATGATTATTCTTTTTACTTGTAAAACTTCCTAAAACAACCCAACCTGATAATGTTAATCCCCCAGCTAGAGCAATAAGAACTCCTGTAAGACTTCTTATCCCCGTTACACCAAAAGGATTTACTAAAACAACAACCCCTATAAAGACAAGGAAACAAGCGAAAATACTCCTTTTATTGATATCTTCTTTAAAGAATATTTTACTTATCAGAAGTGTCCACAAGGGTTGGGTATATAATAATAAAACAACCATTGCTACAGGCACACCCAATATTAAGGCAGCATATTGCGCAAGTATAGTGAGCCCAGAAGCAACACCATAAAGTATCCAGATAAGCGGATTCCCTTTAGGCCTATACTTTTTGCTGTAAATTATGAACGGCAAAAGAAGAATGGCAACCATAAGATAAGGAATAATTGAAATCTCATAAACAGATAATCCTAAATTAATGAAAATCTGCCCACCAAAAACGAGAAAACCAGAAAGTATGCCACAGAGCGCAACATAAATATAACTCTTTTCCATAACTTTGTTAAGCTCTGATGCTTTTTAACCCTTTCTAAATAATCCAATATTTATTCGTTAGAATAATCTACAAATAAATTATAATCTAATGAGCCCGCCGTGATTTGAACACGGGACCTCACGATTTCTCTCACTGGCGTTCGGAACATTGTCCAAGGCCAATGTATCAGTCGTGCGCTCCACCAGACTAAGCTACGGGCTCGATATTGAAGGAATCTAAGAGTTTCATTTATAAATCTTTTGCAAGGATATTTGGTTTCTGAGAGAAAGAATTTATAAATAATAATAGAATATAAAGCGATATGAAAATACAGATAGCATCTGATTTGCACTTGGAATTTCCTGAAAACAAGAATTGGTTGAATAAAAATCCCATAAAACCTGTTGGTGATGTGTTAATCTTGGCAGGGGATACTGTTGTCAATAGGTATAAGGACAAGGCAAAGAAATTCTTTGATTATATCCATAAAAATTTCAAACAAATAATATCCATACCTGGAAATCATGAATTTTATCTAGGGGAAATCTCTTATGCTTATCCAGATTATTCTAAAAAAATCAGCGAAAATCATATTTTCTTGAATAACAAAGCAGCGATAATCGATAATGTGAAATTCATATGCAGCACCCTGTGGTCGCATGTTCCTGAAAAGGAAGCAATAGTTATAGAAAATAGCATGAATGATTATAGAGTCATATACCGTAAATTAGATTATGAAAAATTAGTGATAGATACAGGAATAACAAACAAATTCAACAAGCAGTCAATCGATTTCATAAAAGCTGAGCTAAAAAAAGATTTTGATGGAAAAATTGTGGTAGTTACGCATCATATGCCCAGCCGCAAATGCCTGGATGAAGATAAAAAATACAATTTGCTGAATTCTGCTTATGCGAATGACTTGGACGAGCTTATCAAAGAAAATACCCAGGTCCTCTTCTGCCAGAGGTTTATTGATCTTTTGCCATACCTTAAAACCATTATTAAAAGTCGAAAATATAGCTAAGGAAATTACCCCTAACATGGCCGTAACCACCAGTAACTCAACCAG